>CAJUOF010000202.1 GCA_910587905.1 uncultured Lachnospiraceae bacterium | reverse complement strand
GTTGTCGCCAGAGGCATGGGAACCTGCTGCGTATCCGGATGCGGCGACATCAAGATCAACGAAGAAGAGAAGAGATTCGAGCTGGGCGGCTACACCTTCACGGAGGGAGACTACATTTCCCTGGACGGCACCACCGGCAAGATCTACAAGGGAGACATTCAGACCGTGGAGGCTTCCGTGGGCGGAAACTTCGGACGGATCATGCGCTGGGCGGATCAGTACCGGAAGCTCCAGGTACGCACCAACGCCGACACGCCCGCCGATACGGAGAACGCCGTGAAGCTTGGCGCGGAGGGCATCGGCCTGTGCCGGACGGAGCATATGTTCTTTGATCCCGACCGGATCCCGAAGATCCGCAAGATGATCCTTTCCGACACGGTGGAGGCGAGAGAGGCGGCGCTTAACGAGCTGATCCCCTTCCAGAAGGAGGATTTCAAGGCCATGTACAAGGCGCTCAAGGGCCGTCCCATGACCGTGCGTTATCTGGATCCGCCGCTCCATGAGTTCATCCCCACCGATCCCGAGGATATCAAGGCACTGGCGGAGGACATGGGACTTACGCCGGAGCAGGTACAGGCCAAGTGCGACGAGCTTCATGAGTTCAACCCGATGATGGGCCACCGCGGATGCCGTCTGGCCGTGACTTATCCGGAGATCGCCAAGATGCAGACCAGGGCCATCATCGAGGCCGCCATCGAAGTCAAGGACGAGATGGGCTACGACATCGTTCCCGAGATGATGATCCCTCTCGTGGGCGAGAAGAAAGAGCTGAAATACGTGAAGGGCGTGGTCATCGCCACCGCTGAGGAAGTCATGAAGGAGAAAGGCGCTTACATCAATTACCATGTGGGCACCATGATTGAGATCCCTCGTGCCGCCCTGACGGCCGACCAGATCGCCGAGGAGGCGGAGTTCTTCTCCTTCGGCACCAACGATCTGACCCAGATGACCTTCGGCTTCTCCCGCGACGACGCCGGGAAGTTCCTGCCGTCCTACTATGAGAACAAGATCTACGAGTCCGATCCCTTTGCGAAGCTGGATCAGGAAGGCGTGGGCCAGTTGGTCGCCATGGCTTCCGAGAAAGGCCGTTCCACCAATCCGAACCTTAAGATCGGTATCTGCGGCGAACACGGCGGCGATCCCAGCTCCGTGGAATTCTGCCACAAGATCGGCTTAAACTACGTGTCCTGCTCCCCGTTCCGGGTGCCGATCGCAAGACTGGCTGCGGCCCAGGCGGCGATTAACGAAAAGAAGAATTGATAGTTTCTGTTGAAGAGGTAATTAAGAATCAATAGAAATAAACTCAACGAGGACCTTGAGAGGTGACGCCTTCAAGGTCCTCGTTTTTTTGATCAATCCATATTTACAAACAAAAGTTTGGCGGTTCCATATCCTGGAACAGTTCCCCCCCCCGGATGGAAAAAATCTGCTCGATGGGGAGGACCCGCCCGTCCGCGAAGAGGATCTGGCGCCTGTATTCGTCCAGTTTCCTGATTCTGCCCCGGACGGTCACATAGGCTCCGCCTTCCTTTTTTTCGTCCGGCCGGAAGTAGGTGATCTCACATTCCGGGTTCTGGTCCAGGCGCTCCCGGATCAGCCTAAGCCGCCTGTTTAACTGCTCCTTCCGGTCCTCGTCCGGTTCGACGAAGGAATCGGTCAGGCGTTCGGTTTCCCGGATGGCGTCCCCATGTCCCGCGAGGGCGGCAAAGGGGGAGAACTGGGCGGCACGGTTTAAGGGTGACATGGGAGGGTGTTTTTTCGATACATGATGGGGGAGACCGATGATGTCGTCGTAGTTGCGTTTGCCCTTATCCTTCATGCCTTGTGTCCTCCGATCTGGCGGTTTCGTTTCACGGTGGTGGCTCCTTCCTGCAGGTTCATTCCCTTCAACATCGCGTTTTTGCCGAATTTCTTTTTGACGTCCAGCATGGCTTCCTGCAGTTTTCGTTCCTTGGAGAGCCGTTCTTCCTCCCGTTTCTTTTCCCGTTCCAGGGCGGCATAATCCGTAAACAGATCCATCTGCTCATATTGCCCGCTTTCTGTCGCCCGGGTCTCGTCCACCAGACGGTTTGCCACGACGGTCACCCGGCGGATCAGGAGCTTTGGGTTGACGATCCGGTCATACAGTTCCATGACGGCGTCGGTGATGATCCGGGTGGAGGAGGTGCGGCGGTCCAGGTTGACCGTCCCATGGGCGTGCTTTGGGGTCTTCCGCCCGTAACGGTCTGTCGTGACTTCTCCCTCGTAATGGTTTCGGATGCCGGAATCGGTGAGGTTGTCGACGTCGTAACCGACGGTGAGGACCATCTGGTCCGTTACCAGCTTCTTGTCCACCAGCTCCAGGACGAGCAGGTCCGTCATTTCCCTCACGATTAGTTTCCCCTTTTCTGCGTCATAAGGACGCTGCAGGACTTGGCCGGAGCTTAAGCTGTTCGTATCCGGGCGATAGGCTTTGATCAGGCCGATGGTGGTGGGCTCCCATCCCCAGGCGTGATCGATCAGGAGCTCCGCATTGACGCCGAACATGTCATAGAGCAGGTCTTCGTTGTAGTAATCGTTGTCTCCTCCCAGGGAGCAGCGCGCAATGTCGCCCATGGTAAAGAGCCCTGCGGCCTCCAGCTTTTTCTGGTATCCGCGGCCGACCCTCCAGAAGTCGGTGAGGGGGCGGTGGTTCCACAAAAGTTTCCGGTAGCTCATCTCGTCCAGCCTGGCGATCCTCGCGCCGTGCTCGTTTGGGCTGACGTGCTTGGCCACGATGTCCATCGCCACTTTACAGAGGTATAAGTTTGTGCCGATGCCGGCGGCCGCCGTGATGCCGGTGCGTTCAAGGACCTCCCCCATGATTTTTGACGCCAGCCCCTCCGGGGTCGTTTCGTATGTTTTCAGATACGGCGTCACGTCCATGAACACTTCGTCGATGGAATACACGTGGATGTCTTCCGGGGCGATGTAGTTTAAATAAATGTTGTAGATGATCTGGCTGTATTCCAGATAAAAGGCCATCCTGGGAGGCGCCACGATGTAGGAAAGTTCCAGCTCGGGGTGTTCTTCCAGCTCCGGTGCGAAACAGGAGGAGCCGGTGAACCGTCTGCCGGGCGCCTTGTTCCTTCTGGCGGCGTTCACCTCTTTCACTCTTTGGACGACTTCGAACAGCCTTGCCCTTCCGGAAATGCCGCAGGCCTTCAGGGAGGGGGAAACGGCAAGACAGATGGTTTTCTCCGTCCGCGAGACGTCCGCGACCACGAGGTTCGTGGTAAGGGGATTTAGCTGCCGTTCCGTGCATTCCACGGACGCATAAAAGGATTTCAGATCGATGGCGAGATAGATATGGCTGTCCTGCATGTGTGCTCCTCCCTTCGTAAGGATAGTATACCAGAATATTTGTTCGAATGCAGTAATTTTTTGTGGTCTTGGTTTATTTTTCCCGGTTCTTCCGATCTTAAGCGCGATGTATGATTATTTTGGGAATGGAAAAAAGCCGGTCGATGGGCAGGAGGCATGGAAAGGGAATACGAAATCTCTGGGATAAAACGCTGGAAAATCTTCGGATTTAGTGATATGATAGAAGGCATGTTGTACCGGGCGGCGGGAATGTGCGGCTCGGCGATCTGAGTTTGGGAGCGTGCGGGATGGAAGAATCGGAGATTCGTTTGAATAAATATCTCAGCGAGGCGGGGGTCTGTTCCCGCAGGGAGGCCGACCGGCTTGTCGAGGCGGGGCGTGTCACGGTGGACGGGCGACCGGCGCTCATGGGCCAGCGGGTGAACCCGGGGCAGGCGGTACGTCTGGACGGAAGGCCGGTGGGCGGGAAGGAGCGGCCGGTGCTCCTTCTGGTCAACAAGCCTGCCGGGATCGTTTGCACCACGGCGGAGTTTAAGGAAGAGAAAAACATCGTGGACCTGGTCCGTTATCCCATCCGCCTCTATCCGGTGGGGCGGCTGGACAAGGAGTCGGAGGGATTGATTTTGATGACCAACCAGGGGGAGCTGATGAATCAGATTCTGCGTCCGGGGAATGCTCATGAAAAGGAGTATCTGGTGGAGGTAAACCGGCCGGTGACGGCGGGCTTTCTGGAGGGCCTCAGGCGGGGCGTTCCCATGCTGGGGACGGTGACGGCCCCCTGCCGGGTGGAGAGGACGGGGCCGAAAAGCTTTCGGATGATCCTGACCCAGGGGCTAAACCGCCAGATCCGGCGGATGTGCGAATATTTTGACTGCCGGGTGACGCACCTGAAACGGGTCCGGGTCATGAACCTTACCCTGGACGGCATCGCCCCCGGCGGATACCGGGAGGCGACGGAGGCGGAGCTTTCAGAGCTTGGGAGGCTCCTCGCCCGCCCGTCGCTAAGGAAACGCTGATTAAATCAGCGTTTCCCCAAAATCCCCACAGGTAATTGCGGGACAAAAAGACTTGGAATGTTTGGCGCTGCAGGCTTTGGATGGATCGATCGTCAGAATCCGCTCTGTAGCTTCTTGATCCGCAATTACCTGCGCAACACCTTATTTTAGGGAAAGGAACGGCGGAAAATCGCATGGAACAGGAAAAAAAGCTTGCACGGATGAGGGAACTGGTCTCGCTTCTCGGGGAGGCCGGAAAGGTATACTATCAGGAGAGCCGGGAGTTCATGAGCAATTATGAATATGACCGGCTGTATGACGAGCTTTTGGAGCTGGAGCGGGAGACGGGTATCGTCCTCGGGGGGAGCCCGACTGTCCGGGTGGGATATGAGATTTTGAGCGAGCTTCCCAAGGAGGCCCACGAGTCCCCCATGCTGTCTCTGGATAAAACCAAGGAGCCGGGGGCTTTGGCAGAATGGCTGGGGGAGAAGGAGGGGCTTCTCTCCTGGAAGCTGGACGGCCTTACCATCGTGCTCACCTACCGGGAGGGACGGCTTTACAAGGCGGTCACCAGGGGGAACGGCGAAGTCGGCGAGGTCATTACGAACAATGCGAGGGTCTTTGTCAACGTGCCCGGCGTCATCCCCTATGGGGGGGAGCTGGTGCTCCGGGGCGAGGCCGTCATCCGGTATTCGGATTTTTATAAGATCAACGAGGAGATCGGGGACGCCGGCGCGAAATACAAGAATCCCAGGAATCTGTGCAGCGGATCCGTGCGCCAGCTGAACAACGAGATCACGGCGAAGCGGAACGTGAGGTTTTTTGCCTTTTCGCTGGTGAAGGCGGAGGGCGTGGACTTTGGGAATTCCAGGGAGCGGGAGCTTGCCTGGCTTTCCGGGCAGGGCTTTGACGTGGTGGGATTTAAGCGGGTGAGCCGGGAGACGGTGGAGGCGGCGGTCTCGGAGTTTGCGCAGGCCGTTCCGGATAATGATCTTCCCTCCGACGGGCTGGTGCTTCTCTTTGACGACATTGCCTATGGCCGTTCTCTGGGACGGACGGCAAAATTCCCCAGGGATTCCATCGCCTTCAAATGGGCGGACGAGGTCCAGGCGACCCGCCTCTCCTACATCGAGTGGAGCGCCTCCCGGACAGGACTCATCAATCCGGTGGCGGTCTTTGAGCCGGTGGAGCTGGAGGGGACCACGGTGAGCCGGGCCAGCGTCCACAATGTGAGCATCGTGGAGGCGCTGGCGCTGGGGGAGGGGGATGAGATCACCGTCTACAAGGCCAACATGATCATTCCCCAGATCGCGGAGAACTTGACAAGAAGTGGTTCGGCCAGGATTCCCGAGATCTGTCCCGTCTGCGGAGGGCCCACCGAGATCCACGAGGAAAATGACGTGAGGGCGCTCTACTGTGTGAACCCGGAGTGCCAGGCAAAAAAGATCAAGGGTTTTTCTCTGTTTGTGAGCCGGGATGCCATGAACATCGACGGGCTCTCGGAGGCGACATTGGAAAAGTTCGTGGACGCCGGGTTTGTGCGGGAATTTTCAGATCTTTTCCACCTGGAACGGTACAGGGATCAGATCCTTTCCATGGAAGGCTTCGGGGAAAAGTCTTATGAAAACCTGCTGGCGTCTCTTAAGCGGGCGAGGGACACCACCATGGCCCGGTTCCTCTACGGCCTTGGGATCTCCGGGATCGGCCTGGCCAACGCGAAGGTTCTCTGCAGGGCCTTCGACTATGATTTTGAGAGGCTTCGCCATGGGACGAAGGAGGAGTTTGAGGAGATCGAGGGGATCGGCCCGGTGATCGCCGACAGTCTTCTGGCTTATTTTCAGTCGGAGCGGAGGAACGCGGAGGTGGAGCGAATGCTTGAGCTGGTGACGTTTCACGACGAAATGCCATCAGCGGACGAACAGGTCCTGGGCGGGAAGACCTTTGTTATCACCGGATCCGTGGAACACTTTGCAAACAGGAATGAGGCGAAGGCCCTCATTGAATCCCTGGGCGGCAGGGTGACCGGCTCCGTCACAGCCAGGACGGATTATCTCATCAACAATGATTCCATGTCGAATTCCTCGAAGAATAAGAAGGCAAAAGAGCTGGGGATCCCCATCCTCACCGAAGAGGAATTTTTGGACATGATAAGACAGGAGTAGATGCTTTATGCCGATCAAAGTACAGAACAATCTGCCCGCAAGGGCAATTCTTGAGAAAGAAAATATTTTCATGATGGATGAAAACCGGGCGGTCTCCCAGGACATCCGCCCCCTTCAGATCGTGATCCTGAATCTGATGCCGGTGAAGGAGGACACGGAGACGCAGCTCCTCAGGGCCCTGTCCAACACGCCGATCCAGATCGACATCACTTTTCTCCATATGAGGAGCCATGAGTCGACCCACACATCCGTGAGCCATCTGAACCAGTTTTACGTGACCTTTGACGCCATCCGGAAGAAGAAATTCGACGGGATGATCATCACCGGGGCGCCGGTGGAGCAGATGGAGTTCGAGGAGGTGGATTACTGGCCGGAGCTTTCCGAGATCATGGCCTGGACGGACACCAACGTGACTTCCACGGTCCATATCTGCTGGGGCGCCCAGGCGGGGCTTTACTACCACTACGGCATCCCCAAGTACGAGATGGAGAAGAAGCTCTTCGGGATCTTTGAACAGAAAGTCATGAACCGGACCATTCCCCTGGTCCGGGGCTTCGACGATACCTTCCGGGCCCCCCATTCCCGCTACACTTATGTAAAAAAAGAGGATATCGCGGCCTGCCCGGACCTTCTGATCCTGGCCGAGTCCGACGAGGCGGGGGTATTTTTGGTCCAGAGTGCCGACGGAAAGCGGATCTTCGTCATGGGGCATCCGGAATATGACCGGGTCACCCTGGACGGCGAGTACCGGAGAGACCGGGGCAAGGGCATGGACACGGCCATCCCGAAAAATTATTATCCGGACGACGATCCCGAAAAGCGTCCCTGCCTTTCCTGGAGGATGCACGCCAACGCTCTCTACAACAACTGGATCAATTTCTACGTCTACCAGGTGACGCCTTATGAGCTGTAAAGGATTGCTGCGGATGGAAAAGGGCAGATGAAAAGAGCCTGATGAGGTTTACACGCTGTTGCCTGTCCATTATAATACAAACAGGAACCCTATTTTGAGCGGATTAGTAAAGGGGTGAGCATATGCCGAGTGAAAAGAAATTGAATGTCAACCTGCTGGATAAGCTCGATTTGCTGGAACGGCTTGAAATGGCAGATGATGACGGTGGTTATGAAAAAATGAAACAGCAGCTTGCTTTCGAGAAGAAGTGTATTTATCGTAAGCTTTATCAAAAACCGCCTTTGACAGAGGCTGAGTAAAAAAACAAATAAAGAATCAGAAAAACCGGCCTCTTCCTTTTCGTGGGAAGGGGCCGGTAAACGTTTTAACGGCTTGATCCGTATATGGTTTATCCGATGGGTTCGAAGTCAGCCGCGCCGTGCTTGCAGAGCGGGCAGATGAAGTCGTCGGGGAGCTCGTCCCCTTCGTAGATGTAGCCGCAGACCTTGCACACGAAGCCCTTCTTTCCCTCTGTCTGGGGCTTGGGCTTCACGTTCTTCTGGTAGTAGGTGTAGGTCATGGTCTCCACGTTGGTGATGACTCTGGCTTCGGTGACGCTGCAGATGAACATTCCGTGGGTGTCCAGGTCGATGTACTGCTCCACCTTTAAGGACATGAAGGAATTGATGTATTTGGGCAGGAACACAAGGCCGTTGTCGGAGCGCAGCGGCGTGATGCCGGCGAACTTGTCCGCAGTGCGGCCGCTCTGGAAGCCGTAGGTCTGGAACACGGAGAAGGGTGCGTCCGTGGACAGGCAGTTTAAGTTCATGACGCCCGTCTGCTTGATCACGTGGTGGGAATAATTGGCCTTGTTGATGGTGACGGCGATCCGGTTGGGGGTGTTGGTCACCTGGGAAACCGTGTTGACGATGAGGCCGTTGTCCTTCTTTCCGTCGTTGGAGGTCACCACGTAGAGGCCGTATCCGATGTTGAAGAGGGCCGTCAGGTCGTTCTTGTCGGCCGTGTCACTGTGCTGCGCCAGGTAGTCCTTGCAGAGCTCGTCGGCCAGGGCGTCGATCTGGGCGCTGCTCTCGTCGCTCAAGGCGGACTTGATATGCACCGTGGTGTCCGTGAAGGTCAGCTTCTTGCAGCCGGAGAGCATGTTCTTCATGACCTTGGCGGCCATGGGCGCCCAGCTTCCGTTCTCGACGAGGGCGACGGTGCGGTTCTGGTAATTCCGTTCGGTGAGATGCTCGATGAAGTCCCGCATGAAGGGGAAGATCCCTGCGTTGTAGGTGGTGGTGGCGAGCACCAGCTTGCCGTAACGGAAGGCGTCCTCCACGGCTTCCGCCATGTCGCAGCGGGCCAGGTCGTGGACGACCACCTGCGGACAGCCCTTGGCGCGGAATTTGTCGGCCAGGACCTCCACGGCTTTCTTCGTATGGCCGTAGATGGAGGTGTAGGCGATCACGATGCCGTCGGTCTCCACCTCGTAGGAGGACCAGATGTTGTAAAGGTTCAGGTAATAGCCCAGGTTCTCCTTGAGGACGGGGCCGTGGGTGGGGCAGATGATCTGGATGTCCAGGCCGGCGGCTTTCTTGAGCAGGTTCTGGACCTGTGCGCCGTATTTGCCCACGATGCCGATGTAGTAGCGGCGGGCTTCGCATGCCCAGTCTTCCTCCACGTCCAGGGCGCCGAATTTCCCGAAGCCGTCCGCGGAGAAGAGGACCTTGTCGTGGGTGTCATAGGTGACGAGGACCTCGGGCCAGTGGACCATGGGCGCTTCCACGAAGGCCAGGGTGTGGGCACCCAGGGAGAGGGAATCGCCCTCCTTCACGACCACCTGCCTGTCCTCGTAATCGGTGCCGAAGAACTGCTTCATCATGACGAAGGCCTTGGCGGAGGAGACGATGGTGGTGTCCCTGTAGGTCTGCATGAAGCTGGCGATGCTGCCCGCATGGTCCGGCTCCATGTGCTGGATGATCAGGTAATCCGGCGCTTTGGACCCGAGCACGTTCTGGATGTTGTCCAGCCACTCGTGGGTGAAATGGGCGTCCACCGTGTCGAAGACGGCCGTCTTGTCGTCCAGCACCACGTAGGAATTGTAGGCCATGCCGTTCTCGACCACGTACTGGCCCTCGAACAGGTCCACCTCATGGTCATTGACGCCTACATATTTAATGTCCTTTGTAATTTCCATGGATAATCACTCCTTTATAGAATTTTGTTTTTGACAGTCCGCATCAGTCGTTATTATAGCATAGGGCTCTCGCCGAAGGAAAGGGTTATTTCTATTATTTTCCGAAAAATGCAGAAAAATACTCGAAAAAACACTTGCGCTTTATCATGATAATGTGCTACTATAGCATAGTCGGCGAAAATGCCGGCAAAAGGAAGAGTATTGTCGAGACGAGGAGGAAATGAAGTTATGAAGAAACTGGCAGCGTTGCTGATGGCGGCCGTGGTGGCCGTGGGAGTCCTTGCAGGCTGCGGCGGCAAGGATGCGAAGGAAGAGACGGAGGCGGTGACGACCGCGGCGGAGACGGACGCACAGGCGGACACGGAAGCGAAGACGACGGAGAGTGCGGCTGAGACGGAGAGCGCAGAGGGAACGGAAGCGGCGGCCGGGACGGAGAGCGCTTCTGACGGCGACATGGCCTATGTGAAGGAGAAGGGAACCCTGGTGGTCGGCATCACCGAGTTTGAACCCATGGATTACCAGAACGAGAGCGGCGAGTGGATCGGCTTTGATGCGGACATGGCAAAGGCTTTTGCGGAGAGTCTGGGCGTGGAAGCGGAATTTATCATCATTGATTGGGATAACAAGATTTTGGAACTGGACGGCAAGAGCATCGACTGCGTCTGGAACGGCATGACCCTGACGGACGAGGTGAAAAGCGCCATGGAGTGTTCCAAGCCCTATTGCCAGAATGCTCAGACCGTGATCCTGCCTGCGGACAAGGCGGACCAGTATCCCGACGAGGCAAGCCTTGCGGATCTGAGCTTTGCCGTGGAGGCGGGAAGCGCCGGGAAAGCGGAGGCGGAGACGAGAAGCTGGAATTACACGGAAGTGGCCCAGCAGGCGGACGCACTGATGGAAGTGGCGGCCGGAACCTCTGATGCGGCGATCATTGACTCTCTGATGGCGGGCGCCATGGTGGGAGAGGGAACCGGTTACGGGGACCTGACCTACACCCTCATGCTGAACGGCGAGGAGTACGGCGTCGGATTCCGCAAGGGTTCCGATCTGGCGGAGGCCCTGAACCAGTTCTTTGCAGACAGCTATGGGGATGGGTCCATGATGAAGTGCGCCGAGACCTACGGCGTGCAGGCGGCGCTCATTGAGCAGTGAGCCCTGCCGTCATAAGGAGCGTTTGTGAGGGAGAGCGGGACTTCCGCTCTCCTTTTGCCCCGCCCGGGCTGCAGGCTTTGGATGGATGTAATCGTCAGAATCCGCTCTGCAATTCCTGGTTTCGCAGGTTACCTGCGTCCGGACAGGGTAAATTTTGAAAGCGGGAGAGGATTATGGAACTGATTATGGAACAGATGCCGATCGTTCTGCGGGCGCTCAACGTCGGCTTTTTGCAGACTTTGAAGCTCTTTTTCGTGACGCTCGTTGGTGCGCTGCCCCTGGGACTGGTGATCGCCTTCGGCTCCATGTCCCGGTTTAAGCCCTTGAGCTATCTGACCAAGATTATCGTCTGGATCATCCGGGGAACGCCCCTCATGATCCAGCTTCTGATCGTCTATTATTTTCCGGGACTGGTGTTAAAGAACAACATCTGGGGCGGAGGGGAGTCCGGCCGCTTCCTGGCGGCCGCCATCGGCTTCATCATCAACTACGCCTGTTATTTTTCGGAGATCTACCGGGGCGGCATCCAGAGCATTCCCGCAGGGCAGGACGAGGCGGGGATGGTCCTCGGCATGACGAAGAGCCAGATCTTCTTCCGGGTAAAGCTCCTGCAGATGGTGAAGCGGATCGTGCCCCCAGTGTCCAACGAGATCATTACCCTGGTGAAGGACACCTCCCTGGCGAGGATCATCGCCCTGCAGGAGATCATCTGGGCCGGACAGGCGTTCATGAAAGGCTCCCAGGGGATTTCCGGGGCCATCTGGCCCCTGTTCTTCACGGCGTTTTATTATCTGGTCTGGAACGGTCTGGTGACGGTGCTTCTCGGCAGGCTGGAGAAGAAGCTGGATTATTTCAGGTAAGGAGGGAGAGGCCATGGCGATCTTAGAGGTAGAACATATCAGCAAGTCTTTTGACCGCACGGAGGTGCTAAAGGACATCAGCTTTTCCATGGAAAAGGGGCAGGCGCTTTCTCTGATCGGTTCCTCCGGGAGCGGGAAGACGACGCTCCTTCGGTGCCTGAATTTCCTGGAGCAGCCGGACGGCGGCATCATCCGGGTGAACGGGGAGACGCTTTTTGACGGGGCGGACTCTTTTTCCAGGAGCGAGGCGGTGATTCGGAAGAAACGGCTCCATTTCGGCCTGGTGTTCCAGTCCTTCAACCTGTTTCCCCAATATACGGCCCTGGGGAACGTGATGCTGGCGAAGGAGCTCTTGGCGAGGGAACGGCCGGATTACAAGGCGAAAAAGAAGGAGATCCACGGCGAGATCGAGGCGCAGGCGGTGGAACTGTTAACGCAGATGGGGCTTAAGGACCGGATGAAGAATTATCCCCACCAGCTTTCCGGCGGCCAGTGCCAGCGGGTGGCCATCGCCAGGGCGCTGGCCTTGAATCCGGACATCCTCTGTTTCGACGAGCCCACCTCGGCCCTGGACCCGGAGCTCACGGGCGAGGTCCTCCGGGTCATGAGGGAGCTGGCCGAGAGGAATATGACCATGGTCATCGTGACCCACGAGATGGCCTTCGCAAGGGATGTCTCCGACCAGGTGATCTTCATGGACGAGGGGCAGATTTTGGAGCAGGGACCGCCGGAGCAGGTCTTCGGGGACCCGAAGGAGGAGCGCACAAGGCGCTTCCTGGCGAGGTATACGGAGGAATAGGAGAACCGCAAGGGACAATGGCCGGATCCATGGCGGTATTTGCAATGCCGACATGGAGAGTTACTTGACGGGCGTGACAACCGGCTTGCCATCCGGATCGACCAGCACGGTCAGTCCGGTGCCATTGGCCTTATTATGGGAAGCCATCAGGTAATTCACGCCGGTTTCCGTATCCACGATGACCCTGGTCACGTTTACAATGCCCTGGTTATAAACCTCCACAAAACGATCTTTTGCCATATGCTCACCTCCTTTTCTCTTGTGGTCTGACCCTATGACGATACCACATAAGCGGAAGGGTGTGGCTCAGATTTCCTGAATCAACAGAAATATTTCCTAAATGGAACGGGGGCCTCGTTGGCCCCCTCCCATTTTTTTGCGGAGCGCCGCCTTCCCTGTGCGGGAGAGCAGGCATTCGTATCCGCCGGCCCACAGTCTATTGTGTTTCAGATCTACCGTTTCAATCTTATCCGCTGCCACCAGATAGGACCGGTGCGTGCGGATAAAGCGGTCTCCCAGACGGATTTCCAATTCATTGAGACTGCCTAAAAAATCCATTTGGCTGCAGGCGGTATGGAGTAAGACATGGTGGGGAATGGGGGCGGTCTCAAAAAAGAGGATATCGCTCAGGGGGACATGGCGCACCGCATCCCCTGTCCGCAGCGTGAACAGTTCTGCCGGGTTTTGGCGTTCTGCCAGCAGGCGCAGATGGATCTCGCTCAGACATTGTGACACGGACGGCCCGATCTGCTCCGGTGCTTTGATGATATAGTCGAATGCTTCCAGGTGGTACTGAAAGGTGCGCCAGGCCAGGTCGCCATAGGCGGTGATATAGACCAGCGTGCCGTGCGGGTCACGCCGCCGTAACTCCTGGCCCAGCCGAAAGCCGTCCCATTCGCTGTCTTTTAATTCCACGTCCAAAAAGTAGATTCCGCATTTTTCCCCTTCCGATGCGGCCAGTAATTCCTGGGCGGTGGCGGCACTGCACACGATTTTCATGTCATAGTCTTCCACAGCGATCCTCCACTCCAGGGCCGTCCGGATCTGGTGACGGACGACTTCCTCGTCATCGCACAGATATATTCCGATCATGGCCTGCCCTCCACCGTCATCTCCTGCACAAATACGCCGTTCTCCCAGCCGGTGCCGGTGGAGACATTGGGATAGCCCTCCAAAATGTGCCGATAACCGGACAGGCCTATTCCCCGGCCCGCTCCCTTTGTAGACCAGCCCTCGTCCCACATTTTTCCCGGTTCCATGACATTTATGTAGGGATTTGACACCCGGAGAGACACCTGCCCCTTCTGGGCCAGCAGGACGATCTCCACCCAGGGGTTTTCCGTATCCAGTGCGGCCTCCATGGCATTGTCGATCAGAATGCCCAGGCAGCGGACAAAATCCCACAGGTCCATATCCACCGCCGTGACAGGGTAAAGCACCTCCAGATGACAATCGATCCCCTTCTCCCGCATGAGCGTGAGTTTGCCGAGCAGGAGGCTTCTCACCTCCGGAAGCTGTAAATTTCCGATCTGGGCAGATTGCCGGATCTTTTTTCCAAGCTGCCGGTCAAACCCAGCATCCAATTCGGACAATGTGTGGCGCAGTTCCTCCAGATCTCCCTCCCCTGCCTGTCGGGAAAGGCCCGCCAGCAGATTTTTATAGTCGTGACGAAAGGAGCGCATCTCACGGCGGATGAGCTCCAGGTCTTGCTCATAGAGCCGCTGTTGGACGATGATATCCTGCTGAGCCTGCATTTTCCGGGCGTTGTCGAATCTCTGGGCCAAATGGACGATCAGCACAGCCATCAGGATTACCATGGCCGCCGCCATCGGGTAGTAGAATACCAGGAATGAGGCCTGAACGCCGTTTACCAATCGGAGCAGCACCTCTGTGACGGCCTCCAGGGCAAACAGGAGCAGGGCCGTCTGCTTCGGGGCGGGTCCCCGCTCCAGCAGCAGGCGGAACCATTTTCCGAATCCCAGCCTGTATAGCAGCAGAGCCGCTGCCGCACTGATGCACAGATAGAGTCCCAGCACCGCCGCATAGGGAGTGACATCGCCAAGGGGCGTCCCCCCAAAGGGCATCCTGGACAGGGTGGATTCGGCCACCTGGAAAATACCCGCCATGCAGACGGCGGCGAAGGCCCGCCAAAATTCGAGCCGCCACGCCCATTGCACCCAAAAGCAGCACATGAGCAGAATGGCCAGGGAGACGATGTAATACTGGGCCGTCCGCAATGCCGGGACAGCGTACAGTCCGAGGGACAGCAGGGTGGCAATGAGTGGAGAGGGGAGCAGGAGCGGCAGTTTTTTTAACCGCCTCCAGACCGCACGCTCATCTGTCACGGCCAGCAGATAGGCCGTCAGGACCAAATGCCCTGTCAGGGTGTCCAAAAATCCGTCTAAAAAAACGCTCAATAAAGGCATCATGTCATCAATCTCTTTCTGCGCAGTTTCGCTTTGGTGCAGTTATTATAGCATTGCCGTATGACGATGGCAAGGATGGAACAATCCTTTTGTCGGCCGCTCTGCAGGCTCTGTGGCTATCCGTGACCGCAGGTTCCCGCATTTCCTGCGAAAATTAAAATGCGGAAACCCGTGAAAAACAGTTGACAAAACCACCGCTTTGGTGGTATCATGAAGAAGCTGTATTGAGAAAAGAAGAGTATCCGCTCTCACCTTAGCGCCTCCGAGCGACTCGGGTTCCTATATCTTTCTTCTTCCGGTGCAGGAGATTTCCTGTGACGGTGAATTTGGGATGTCAGGTGGATAGTTCTTCTATCCACTTTTTCTATTATTAAGAGGAGTTTCTTTTTTACGGCCGAATTTTAGCGATGGGGGTGTCGAGTTATTAGCGATTTAATGGTGAATGAACAGATCAGGGACAAGGAAGTCCGCCTGATTGGGGCAAACGGCGAGCAGCTGGGAATTGTATCGGCGAGGGAAGCGCAGAAGCTTGCCCGTGAGGCGGAGATGGATCTGGTGAAGGTCGCTCCGATGGCGAAGCCGCCGGTGTGCAAGATCATTGATTACGGCAAATTCCGTTATGAACAGGCCAGAAAAGAAAAAGAGGCCAGGAAAAAGCAGAAGATCATCGAGATCAAGGAAGTGCGTCTTTCTCCCAACATTGATTCCAATGATCTGAATACAAAGATTTCCGCCGCCAGGAAGTTCATTCAGAAGGGGAACAAGGTCAAGGTGACCCTCAGGTTCCGCGGCAGGGAAATGAGCCATATGAATAACTCCAGACACATCCTGGAAGATTTTGCGGGACAGCTTTCCGACATTGCGGTGGTTGACAAGCCGTCGAAGGTGGAGGGAAGGAGCCTCGTGATGTTTTTATCAGAAAAGCGCTGACTACAGGGCCATGCCCGGGGACAATCGCAAAGGCGCACGCATTGCGGCGCACCCGCAGGGGATGCCTGAGACAAAGAATAAGGAGGAAGAATCATGCCTAAAGTAAAGACCAGCAGAGCAGCAGCAAAGCGTTTTAAAAAGACCGGTACCGGCAAATTAAAGAGAATGAAGGCCTATAAGAGCCATATCCTGACCAAGAAGTCTCAGAAGAGGAAGAGAAATCTCAGAAAAGCGACCGTGGCGGTTCCTTCGAACGCCAAGGTGATGAAGAAGATTTTACCCTACTGATTAGCGAGAAAGAGAAGGAGGACGACTTAAAATGGCAAGAATCAAAGGCGGTTTAGGCGCAAAGAAGAGACATAACAGGGTGTTGAAGCTGGCGAAGGGCTACAGAGGAGCCCGTTCCAAGCAGTATAGAGTGGCAAAGCAGTCCGTGATGAGAGCCCTCACCAGCTCCTATGCGGGCAGGAAGCAGAGAAAGAGACAGTTCCGGCAGCTCTGGATCGCCCGGATCAATGCGGCGGCCAGGATGAACGGCCTGTCCTACAGCCGTTTCATGTACGGTCTCAAGGAAGCCGGCGTGGAGATGAACCGGAAGATTTTGGCCGACATGGCGGTCAACGATGCGGCGGGCTTTGCGAAGCTGGCGGAGGTCGCCAAGGAGAAGCTGGCATAAAAGTCAGAAACATCTGATTGAAAAATCTGTCGGAGAAAATGAAAAAAACACTTGCCAGAATGAAAAATTTGTGGTAAGGTATATGAGGATTTGGTTCTGAAAGCTTTTCAGAGCCAAATCAAATCGGAATGTGGCTCAGTTTGGTAGAGCGTTCGGTTAGGGACCGAGAGGCCGCAGGTTCGAATCCTGTCATTCCGACTTATGAGCTCCTGAGGATCAGGGGCTTTTTTTATGCACACGCCCGTGCGGAGGAAATATGCCACTGGGGTGGCGCACGGGCGGCGTAGCGAGTGGGGGAAAAGAACTCCCCCCGACTCGCTTTGGAAGGGGGAATGAATAAAAAGCATTGATGTACAGAAAATCGTACATTATAATGTAAATACAGAAAACGTGTTTATACTCAAGGAGGTATTTCCTTATGCTGGCAGTGAATTATACGAACCTTCGTGACAATATGAAAATGTATATGGATAAGGTGACGGATGATTATGAGACGATAATCGTTACAAGGAAGAACAATAAAAATGTCGTGATGATTTCTGAGGAGTCTTATAACAATCTTATGGAAAATATTTATGTTATGGGCAATAAAGAAAATTATGACTGGCTGATGAAGGGGAAGGCACAGTTGGAAAGTGGTCAGTGTGCAGTTCATGAGTTGTTTGAGGCAGAAGAGGATGAATAAGGTTTTTGCAGATACCGGTTGGGAAGATTACCTGTATTGGCAGACGGAAGATCGAAAAACTCTCAAAAAGATCAATCAGCTTCTTTGCGATATAGGCCGTAACGGAAATGATGCATAGGAAAACCGGAGCCCTTAAGCGGGAATTTATCTGGATATTGGAGCAGACGGATCAATGATAAGGACCGACTGATCTATAGGATTGATGAGGATACTATTTATATTTTGGCATGTCGTTATCACTATGGGGATAAATGAGATTGCTCTATTAATGGAGTTAAGTTTGAAGGCTCCTTTTGAAGGTTCCTATTGAAAGAAAAAGCATTTGAGAAAGCAGTTTCTCATATGGCAAAAGAGGGGGAATGATGATAAAATAGCCCGAAAAGAGACGATCACAAGAGCCGGCGATCCTGCCGGGGAGGGATACTATGGAGAAGAAGCGGACCGGGGCGGTCACGGACCTGACCCGGGGAGTGATTTGGAGGCAGCTTGTTTTGTTTGCACTGCCTTTTTTGTTTTCGAATTTGCTGCAGCAGTTTTACAGTACGGCGGACGCAGCCATTGTGGGCCAGAGTGTGGGAGCGGGGGCGCTGGCCGCCATCGGCTCCTGTGACAAGCTGGTATTTCTTTTAATCAATCTGTTCGTGGGCGTGTCCACGGGGGCCAGCATCGCCGTGGCCCAGGCCTTTGGGCGGAGGGATGAGGACGGTCTTTCCCGCACGGTCCATTCTGCGGTGACGCTGGGGCTCCTCTCGGGGGCTTTCCTGACCGTGATCGGGAGCTGGCTGGCACCGAAGCTTCTGGTGGCCATGAACACGCCGGATGACGTGCTCCCCATGGCGGTGGACTATATCGAGATTTATTTCATGGGCATGATCCCGGTCATGGTCTACAACATGGGAAGCGGGATTCTCCGGGCCATGGGAAATTCCAAAAGCGCCCTTCTCTATCTGGCGGTTTCCGGCATCATCAACGTGGGCTTGGACCTCCTTTTTGTCCGGGGCCTTTCCTGGGGCGTGAAGGGAGCCGCGGCGGCCACGGCCATTTCCCAGGTGCTCCCGGCCGTCCTGGTGTTCCTTAAGCTTACCAGGCTGGAGGAGAGTTACAGACTTCGAGTCCGGGGCCTGCGCCTTTATGGGGAGGAGACGCTTTACATCGTGCGGGTGGGCGTCCCGGCGGGGCTTCGGATGGTGCTCATCAACATTTCCAATGTCATCGTCCAGTCCAGGGTCAACGCCTTCGGCATGGAGGCCATGGCGGGCTGCACTTTGTTTTTTAAGATCGAGGGATATCTCTACGCCATGATCTCCGCCCTGAGCCTGGCCCTCACCAGTTTTGCGGGGCAGAACATCGGTGCGGCGGATTACGTGCGGGCGAAGAAGGGGAAGCGGATCTGCATGAACCTTGCGGCGGCCGTGACTGTCGTGTTGGTGGTGGTGCTCTGTGTCTGGGCGGAGCCCGTCTGCCGGATCTTCACCGGGGAGGAGCCAGCCGTCGCCTACGGGGCGCTCCAGCTTCGCTACCAGTTGCCGCTCTACCTGATTTTTTCCTGGAACGAGATCATCAACGGGGCGGTGCTCTCCTCGGGGCACAGCGTGGCGCCCATGGTGATCAGCCTGGTGGGCATGTGCGTGGCCAGGGTCGGGTTCATCTTCGTGGTGTCGGAGTTCTGGTATGACATCCGGGTGGTGTATCTGGCTTTTCCTTTTAGCTGGCTGATCACCCACGTGGGGATTCAGGTTTACTATTATTTCGGGAGATGGATCCAGGGAAAGCGGTTTTTGGAGGCGGTGAAGGAACAGGAAGACGGGGCCGGGATGCGGGGGTCGGAGTGAGGATGACGATGGATAGCGGAGAACAGAAGAACATAGAACGGAAAAGCACAGGACGGAAGAACACAGAACAGAGGGGCATAGAACAGAAGAAGAGAGGACAAAAGAGCACAGAAGGGAAGCGTGCGAATTCGAATTCTTATATGATCTATGCGGGGATCACCACGGTGATCTGGGCGACGGCGGTGGTCTTTACCCAGGAAGCGCAGGAGAGTTTTTCCAGCCAGAGCATCGGGGTGATCCGCTATCTCTTTGCCACGGCGGCCATCCTGGCGGTCATGGCCGTGAAGCGGATCGGGCCGCCGAAGCTTAAGGACGTGCCGAAGTTCCTGCTTTCCGGGTTTCTGGGCTTCGCCTGCTATGTGACGGCCTTCAACCTGGCGGTGGAGACCATCACCGGGGCGACCTGCAGTATCATTGCCCAAATCATCCCGATCCTGACGGCGGTCCTCTCCTGTGTGTTTCTCGGCGAGAAAATTCCCCTCCGGGGCTGGGCGGCCATCGGCATGGCCTTTGGGGGGATTCTGGTGATGGCCCTCTGGAACGGCGCTTTTTCGGTCAATCCCGGGATCTTGTGGATGCTCCTGGCGGCCGTTTCTTTAAGTGTCTATAATCTGACGCAGCGGTTGTTTATCAGGGATTACACGGCTTTTCAGTCCACGGCCTACAGCATCGTCGGCGGCACGCTGTTCCTTTTGGCGTTCTTGCCGGGAGCCGTTCCGGAGATGGAGACGGCCACGGCTGTCTCCTGGGGGGCCGTGGCTTATCTTGGCGTGTTCGGCGGGGCCGTCGCCTACGTGTTCTGGACTAAGGCGTTTTCTCTGGCAAGGCGGACCAGCGACGTGTCCAATTTCATGTTCGCCCAGCCCCTCATCGCCAGTCTGGTCGGGTTCGTGTTCCGGGGCGAGGTGCCGGGGATCGAGACGGTTCTCGGCGGAATTCTGGTCCTCGGGGGTATGTTCCTGTTTCAGACGGGAAAGCGGGCGTAGGGGTCACGTTTTTTGGGGGAGGTGCCGCAGGAAGCAATCCTTTAGGCTGGCCCTCAGGGGTACGCCGAGCCCTGCGAAGACCTCGTCCAGGGCGCCGAAGACCTCCGTCATGTCGGGGACGTTGGCGTTCTCCCCCATGTGGCCGATGCGGATGACTTTTCCAGAGAGGTTCCCGAAGGAGCCGGCCAGAAGGATGCCGTGGTCTTTTTTCATGGCGGTTAGGATGTCCTTGTCCGTCACGCCCTCCGGCACGAGGAAGACGGTGACGGTATTGGAAAAACCACTCTCCAGATAGAGGGAAAGCCCGGCTTCCCGGATGGCGTATCTTGCGGCTTCGGCGATGGCGGCGTGGCGCTTTACCATGTCTGTGTCCGCTGCGATGTTGTCGATGGCGGCCCGCAGGCCGTAAATGTCGCTGATGGGCATGGTGTAGGGGAACCATTTTTCTTCATAATAATGTTCAAATGTCGTCAGGTTTGCATAGAAGGACGCGACGGGCGTCTTTCTTTGCTTCATGGCCGCCTTTGCGTCGGCGCTCAGGGTCACGAAGGTCAGTCCGGGAGGGGCGGACACCACTTTCTGGGAACCGCCGCAGAGGAGGTCGATCCTGGACGCATCCACGTCCAATTCCTCGCCGAACATGGCGGAGACGGAGTCCACCACCGTCAGGATCCCGTAGCTTTTTAGGAGGGGACAGATGGCAGCGATGTCGTTTAACATGCCGCTGGGCGTGTCGCCGTGGACCACGGTGGCATATTTGTAGTCGTGGCTTTTCTCCAGGAAGTCTTCCAGGGCCGCCACGTCGAGCGCATTTCTGTCATCTACCGTATAGAGATCCGGAATTCCCCCGTACATGGAGACGAAATCGGCAAAGCCTTTTCCATAGATGCCGTTGTCGAGGACCAGGACTTTGTCGCCGGGTTCCGTCAGGGAAGCGCAGGCGGCCTCCAGGCCGAGTATCCCTTCGCCCCCCAAGATCAGGGTTTCGTTTCCCGTGTGGAGCAGACGGCTGATCGTCTCGCAGGTTTCTTTATAAAATTCCACGAATTCCTCGTCCAGGTCCGGGTTGGTGCAGGGAAGGCTCCTTGCGAGCCGCACGTTTTCGGCCACCTGGGTGGGGCCGGGCGTCATGATTTTATACATGGTCTCTCGTTCCTTTCTTTTTTGAGTCGTTTTTTTGGGGGGTCATTCTTTTTTTGGGTCGTTCGGGCGATTGCGGGATGCAAAAATTTGTTGAATATGCTGGCAATGCAGGCTTTGTACGGACATATTGCCAGAATATTCCCGTAATTTCGGCTTTTGCAATCGCCTGCCTTGGATCTATTTGAGTCCTGCTTTTCTTGCGGCCGTATTGAGGGTGCCGATGACGATGAGGACGATGGCGGCGGCCACGCCGATCTGCACCAGGTTCCCGGGAACGGAGGCGATGGGGGCGACGAGGCTTCCATAAATGACGGCTTCCGCAAGATAATAACCGGCCACCTTGATGATGCAGGCGGCAATCATGGAGGCAGCATACCAGAAATAGGTTTGATGGGCTTCCGGTTCGGTCATGCGGCCCATGACGTATCCCATGAGACCGACGATCACCAGGGTGAAGGGCGCCCACAGGGTCCAGCCGGAGAGCAGGTCGAAGAGCCCCATGCCGACGCCGCCGGCGATCATTCCGGCTTTCCTGCCGAAGAGGATCGCACCGATAAAAAGAGGGACGTTGCCCAGATGGATCAGGCCGCCGTTGGCCGCAATGGGAAGGCGGACGTTGACAAAGGCCGTGAAGAGATAGGTCAGCGCCGTGAAGAGGGCGGTGACGGTGAGAAAATAAACCGTGCTCTGTTCTTTTTTTCTTGTTTTTACGTGTTCCATGGTCTGTGCTCCTTTGAATCGTATGTTTGGATGGTCGTTTGTCCCGGCCATGTGGCCTGATCCTATGGTAAGGGATAAATGGTATTTTTGATATATCCAGTTTTTGAAAATTTAACAAGGCCAGTTTGGCGAAAAGGGATTGGGGGGTAAAGATTGGAAAAAAGGGCTTGACTTCGAGTCGGACGAAGGGAGTATCATAAACATGACTGTGGATGGATCCCGGAGGTTTTGGAAGGATGGTCCGCAAAGGATTTTTTGTGCCTACGATTCAGAACAGGAGGTTTTGGCAATGAAAGCAAAGGTTTATTTTTCAAAGGTAATTTCCCCGGAAAAGGTCCTGGAGCTCTATAAGCTGGCCGGGAAGGAGCTTGGCGGGAGGGTGGCCGTGAAGGTCCATTCCGGCGAGAAGGGGAATCAGAACTTTTTGACGCCGGATTTCTGGAAGCCGGTGGTGGATTACGTGAAGGGGACGGTGGTGGAGTGCAACACCGCCTATGAGGGTGCGAGAAACACCACGGAGCGCCATGTGGCCCTGTTAAAGGAACATGGCTGGAGCGACCTGTTCCCGGTGGAGATTTTGGACAGCGAGGGCCCGGACCTGGAGCTTCCCATCCCGGAGGGGAGGAACATTCAGAAGAACTTTGTGGGAAAACATCTGGCGGACTATGATTCCATGCTGGTCCTCTCCCATTTCAAGGGACATCCCATGGGCGGCTACGGCGGAGCCTTAAAGCAGCTTTCCATTGGCGTGGCGTCCTCCTACGGCAAGGGCTACATCCACGGGCTGGGGGATCCGGCCAACTTCTGGACGGCGGATCATGACAGCTTCCTGGAAGCCATGGCGGAGTCGGCTTCCTCCGTGGTGGAGTACATGAAGGGGAACCTGGTCTATGTCAACGTGATGAAGAACATGTCCGTGGACTGCGACTGCTGTGCGGTGGCGGAGGACCCTTGCATTCAGGACATGGGCATCCTGGTGTCCTTAGATCCCATCGCCATCGACCAGGCCTGCCTGGACATCGTCTATGCCTGTGACGATCCCGGAAAGGCCCATTTCCTGGAGCGGGTCGAGTCCAGAAACGGCGTCCACACCATCGAGCGGGCCGCGGAACTTGGCTTCGGCACCAGGGAGTACGAGCTGACCGAGGTTTAAGTCCCGGGAGCGCCGTCACATCCGTGGCCCGTGAGCTTCCCCGGGCCACAGATGATACTTCCGTTTTTCGAACGGACGTAATTGCGGATCGTTCCGGAGAGTTCCATTAAAATCTCCTGATGGAGCCGGCTGGGGTTCGACATGTCATAAAACCGGCCTTCGATCAGTTCGGACCGAATCGTTTCCGGCAGGGAATAGTAGTCATCTTCCGTATAAGGGCTTGTATGGGCGGGTATTCCTGGCATCATGTTCTCCTTTCTCTATTCTTTCTGCTAGGCAATTGCGAAACTGCAAAACCTGGGAAGGATTCTGACAATTGCATCCAGGAAAAGCCCTCTGCGCCATGGAAATCCGATGAAATGCGTCATCGCAAAGCATGCCCTTGGGTACTGGCGCATTTCCCTGGATACTTCGTAACGAGACCATGGAAAACGGG
>CAJUOF010000201.1 GCA_910587905.1 uncultured Lachnospiraceae bacterium | reverse complement strand
TCTTTCCCTACACGACGCTCTTCCGATCTATGCTTGGAAAAATCTGAGCCGGGCAGGGGATGAGGTGTAGACGGGGCCATCCATCGGGCGGCAGGGCCCAACTTACTTGCGGAGTGTAGGAAGCTCGGGGGCTGTCCCACGGGAGAGGCCAGGATTACGAAAGGATATGGCCTTCCCCTGATCAAAGGAGCTTCTCATGAAGGCGGGCTTTGCCTTATCACACAGCAGTGATTGAAAATAAGTGTTGACAAAAGGAAAGTAATGTGTTAAGATTCAGATATGCAAACGTTTGCAACAATGTTTGTGAAAATAAAAAAATATTTTTGTAAAACATAAAACTAAAATATATAAAATTAAACTTTCAGAAATATTTATTTTTTTCTTATATATACAAACGTTTGCGCAAACGTTTGCTATAAAAGAGAAAGGAGGAAAAAACAGAAATTTGTGAGTGGAAACAGGAACATAGTGAAATCAAAGGAGGAGGGTCTTTTGAAAAAAACAGAAAACGAATGGGAACAGTAATCTTGGCAGCGTGTGTATGTGTCACATCAATGCTTTCCGGGTGCGGAAAGGAAGAGGAGACAACGTCTACGGAGACGCAGACTATAGACTTTGAGGATTCCGAAACGAATGTTGCAAAAAGTGACGGCGAGCCAAAGACGATTAAGGTGGCGGCGGCGTATCCGATGTCCGGAACCAGTGCAGAACTTGGGATGATGGGACATGATGGACTTGAGCTTGGTATTAAACATATCAACGACAATGGCGGCATTCAGTCCATGGGCGGAGCAAAGATTGAAGTGGTCTGGGCTGATACGACCAGCGATCCGGCACAGGCCCAAAATGTGGTAGAGCGTCTGGTGGCGGATGAAGAAATTCTGTGCTTTTTCGGGACGGGATCCAGTGCGGTTATGATGCCGGTTATTCCGATTCTTGACAAGAATGGAATCCCTGCCATCACCAACGCAGGTTCCGCTTCTGTGACGGAACAGGGCTCCGAGAATATCTTCCAAGTGCCCCATTCCACCGATCTGGGCGGCGCAAACGTCATGAGATTTTTGCAGTGGCTCAATGAAGAACAAGGCTATGACTACAAGAAGGTAGCAATTGTATATGAGAATTCCACGTTTGGTATTGATATGGCGGAGGGGAGCCGGGCGGACGCGGAAGAGTACGGGATGGAGATTGTTTTTGATGAGTCGTTTCCTCCGGGACTTACCGATGCCTCTGCCATTGTGACAGCCATGAAAAATTCCGGTGCTGAGGTATTTCTTCCGGCGACGTATGCGGCAGAGTCTAAATTGTTTTTGGATATGATGAAAAATATGGATTATCATCCACTGGTGATCGGGCCGGTTGCCTGGCCGTCCCTGGGAGAGGGACTTGGAGATTCGGTAAATGGTGTGATCAGTACGGGAAGTTGGGGCTGGAATACAAAAAACGTCATGGATATCCCGGAGAATCAGGCAATTGTAGAAGAATTTGAAAAAACCTATGGTTATTTTATGTCGGAGCAGGCCGGTCCCAATTATGTATGTGCGCAGGTGCTGGCTGCAGCTTTGGAGGAGTCACAGGCGACGACGAGGGAAGAGCTCCGTGAAGCAATCTCCAAGGTGCATTTGACGGATTCTCTGATTTGTCCCGGTGAGTTGATGTTCGATGAAAATGGAAAAGATATTGCAGCGCGGGCGGTTTGCTTCCAGTGGCAGGAAGGAATTCCGAGGGCCATCTTTCCGACAGAATACTCGGTGTCTGCCTTCATCGATCCCAATAAAATTCAATAGAAGAAAGAATCCAATAAAAATTCAATTAGGCAATTGCGAAACATAAATTTACGAGAATATTCTGCCAATATGTCCGTTCAAAGCCTGCTGCGCCAAGCGTTCCAGTAAGCCCAGAATCGCAGAAGGCACTCGGGACTCCCGCCTTCCCTGGTCTTGCTTCCACGGCGCAAAGGGCTTTTCCCGGAAATATTGTCAGAATATTCGACAGGTTTTTGAGTTTCGCAATCGCCTAAATAAAAATTCAATAAACGAAAGGAGACAGAATATGAAACTCAAAAGATTGGCTGCGCTTGTACTGACCGTCTGCATAGGGATAAGCCTCGCTGCCTGCGGGTCCAAAGAGGAAGAGAGTAATGCGGAGACAAAGGCAGACGTCAGGGGTGAAACAAAAGCCCCGGAGGAAGATCCGGAAAAAAAGCTTCCGAAGAGGTTCCCGCAGTGAAAATTGCGGCGGCGTATCCCCTTTCCGGCGCCAATGCGGAGAGCGGACAGATGGGGCTTGACGGAGCGAGACTGGCGGTGAAGCATATCAATGAGAACGGCGGAATCAAATCACTGGGAGGTGCAAAGATTGAATTGGTCGAGGCCGATACCACCTCTGACGCAACCCAATCCAAACAGGTAGTCGAGAGGCTTCTCCAAGATGAGGACATCCTTGCCATGGTCGGCTGTGCCAACAGCGGAATCATGATGCCGACACTTCCGGTATTGGAAAAAAATCAGATTCCGGCCGTCACCAACTGCAATGCGCCGGATATTACAGGACAGGGATATCAATATGTGTTTTCCCTGTGCCATCTGGGGCCGGATGCGGGACAAAATGTGGTAAAAGCGATACAGTGGCTCAATGACGAGATGGGCTATAGCTATAAGAAAGTGGCCATAGTCTATGAAAATTCCGCTTTTGGTATTTCCTCCGCAGAGGGAAGCCGTGCCGACGCAGAAGAATATGGGTTGGAAATTGTATTTGACGAATCCTTTGCACCGGGCCTTACCGACGCCTCTTCCATTGTGACTGCGATGAAAAATTCCGGAGCAGAGGTGTTTATTCCTGCGACCTATGCGTCAGAGTCTAAACTGTTTATTGAGACCATGAAAAGTATGGATTATCATCCGCTGGTGATCGGACCGGTTGCCTGGCCGTCCCTGGAGGAGGCTCTCGGTGATTCCATCAACGGGATTTTGAGTACCGGAAACTGGAATCCATACACCAAATATGTACAGGACAATCCGGAAAATAAGGCGATTGTCGATGATTTTGAGGAAACCTACGGATATTTTATGACAGAAGTGGCCGGCCCCAATTACCAGGCTGTCAAGATCATTGCCGAGGCACTTGAAATCTGTGGCACCAGGGACAGTGTCGTTCT
Organism: uncultured Lachnospiraceae bacterium; assembly: GCA_910587905.1. Taxonomy (GTDB): domain Bacteria; phylum Bacillota; class Clostridia; order Lachnospirales; family Lachnospiraceae; genus Lientehia. The sequence goes on along the minus strand of CAJUOF010000201.1, from coordinate 2,326 downwards.
CCGTGATACCATTTCCCAGACAGAATTTACAGACACCCTGATGGCCCCTACCACCGTGAAATTCAATGAGAATGGTTTAAATGAACATGCGATTGCCGTTCTGGCCCAGTGGCAGGATCACGTTCCCTATGCGGTATATCCTACGGAAGTATCCGTGAGAGAATTTGTGGCAGCGGAGGACATGGATTAAAAAGACTTCGGTCAGGAGGATTCGTCGTGAAGAAAGTTTTGATTACAACTCCTTCCTTTGGAAAATTTAGCAGGGAACCGGTTGAAATACTGGAAAATGCCGGGTTTGAAGTGGTTCGTGTCAAAGAACACCCGATAAGCGAAGAGGAAGAACTGCTGCCGTACATCGATGATGAGGTGGTGGCAATTATCAATGGCCTGGAGCCGGTGGGGAGAGGTCTTATGGAGGCAGCAAAGGGCCTTCGGGTAATCGCCAAACACGGAGCAGGCGTCAATAACATTGATCTGGAGGCAGCGAAAGAGCACCAGATATATGTGGCGAATACACCAGGTGCAAATAAGGAGGGAGTGGCGGATTTTGCCTTCGGCCTGATGCTGGCTGTCGCAAGGAAGATTCCTCAGGCAGACCGCTCCATGAGGGAGGGCGAATGGAACGGGTTCTTCGGTTCGTCGGTATACGGAAGGGCTCTCGGAATTATCGGCATGGGAGCCATCGGAAAATGCATGGCTGTCCGTGCCGAGGGATTTCAAATGAAAATACTGGGATATGATCCTTTCTGGGATGAGGATTTTGCGAGGGAACACGGTGTAATCCGCTGTACTCTTGAGGATCTCTTAAAGGAAGCTGATTATGTAACGATACATGCGCCGCTTATGAAAGCGACGGAGCATATGATTGATGCACCGCAGCTTGCCATGATGAAGACAGGTTCTTTCCTGATCAATGCGGCGCGCGGTGAGATTGTAAACGAGAAGGCGTTGTACGAGGCTTTGGTAAGCGGGCATCTTGCGGGAGCTGCCATTGATGCATTCACCTGTGAGCCGGTTGATTCTAACGAGCCGATTTTAAAGCTCGAACAAGTGGTAGTATCTCCACATATTGCATCCTACAACGACGAGGCCATGAATAGCTGCAGTCTCTATGCAGCAAAAAATGTAGTTGCATTGTTGTGCCAGCCAAAGCCGGAAAAGAAACCGAATTGGGTGGTGGTGGATGCGGACTAAATGGGGGAAGGAGGGGACCATATGCTTCTGCAGTCAATTTTGAACGGGCTGGTCATGGGAGGCGTATACGCACTGATTGCGGTCGGACTTACGATTATTTTCGGTGTTATGAAGGTGATCAATTTTGCCCAGGGCGAATGTCTGATGCTTGGCATGTATACGACCTGGGTTCTCAACAGGATCACAGGACTCAGTCCATACCTTCTGATTGTTCCGGTGACGATGGTGATGTTTTTGATCGGTCAGCTTATCTTCCGTCTGGTCATCCATCCGATCATTGGAAGACCCGGCACGGATTTCGTGGTGGTGACAATGGGACTGGCCTTTGTGTTGGTAAGTGTGATTCAGTTGATCTTTTCACCGACGTATCAAAGTATTCCCAACGAGATCCGGGATGCCTCAGTCAAATTCGGCGGAGGACTTGCGGTGAGTGCACCAAGGCTGATTGCCTGCGCTGTTATGGTGGTCGCTGTTTTGGCCATACATTTCTTTCTGAAGAAAACGGATGTGGGAAGATCCATGCGCGCAACTTCTGAAAATATCAAGGTGGCCCAGATGATGGGCATCAACACAAAGCGCACCTTTGCCCTGGCCTTTGCCCTTGGAATCACCATGGCCGGTCTCTGTGGCCTGCTGCTTTCTCCCATCTACTATGTGTATCCGAATGTAGGTATGCCCTTTAAGATCATATCTATGGTGATTGTGGTTCTCGGAGGGCTGGGTAATATCGGCGGAGCTGTCCTTGGAGGCATGATTGCGGGAGTGGTGGAAGCGATTCTTGGCTCCTATGTATCGGCGGATCTGGCCCCGGCAGGAATTTATCTGATTTTAATTTTGGTATTAACCTTCAAACCGGAAGGATTATTTGGGAAAGGAGCAAGGAAAGCATGAGAAAGAAAAAATCGGTGATTTCTGCGGTTGGCCTGCTGGCAGTCCTAGCCTTTGCTTTGCTCTTTCCCAGATTCACAAAATCCAATTATGTGATTTCCGTAGGGGTCACCTTATGTGCCTACGCCTGTTTCGGCACGGCCTGGAACTTGATCGGAGGATATGCGGCTCAGATTTCCTGGTGCCATTCCACCTTTGCAGCCATCGGCGCCTATACCAGCTTTATTCTGTTTAACCGAATGGG
>CAJUOF010000200.1 GCA_910587905.1 uncultured Lachnospiraceae bacterium | reverse complement strand
CTTTCCCTACACGACGCTCTTCCGATCTTCCTGTTTGCGATCAGCCTGGATGCCTTTGCCAACAACAGGAAGGCCAGGACGGTCCAGGAGGCGTAAGAGGGATCAGACAGAAAACAGAATTTATGATTACGAGGTAAACAGACATGAAAAAGCATTTGATCAGAGAGGTAAAGGTGCATCTAGTTTCCCAGGCGGTCACCGGTGGATTTGCGGATGCCACCAGAAAGGTGGAGTGCATTGGATTTACGGTCGTCCGGGTGATGACGGAGGAGGGTCTGGAGGGCTTTGGCGTGACCTACCACGAGGTGGGCGGCGAGGCCACGAAGATGCTGATCGAGAAGAATATCGTCCCCAAGCTGATTGGGCGGGACGTCTTTGAGACGGAAGTGATCTGGAACGAGATGTTCGCCTACCTGCGGGGAGTGGGGCGCAAGGGCCTCATGTTCTGCGCCCTGTCGGCGGTGGACATCGCCCTCTGGGACCTGAAAGGAAAGATTCTCGACATCCCCCTGTACCGGCTTTTCGGTGGAAACGACCCGAAGGTTCCGGTGTACGGGAGCGGCGGCTGGAGCTCCTACTCGGATGAGGAGTTAGTGGAAGAGATGGCGGGCCTGGTTAAAGAGGACGGGTACAAGAACATCAAGTTCAAGGTCGGCGTGGAGGGCGGCCGGAACTTAAACCGGGATCTTCTGCGGGTGCAGAAGGTGCGTGAGGCCGTGGGCCCCGAGGTCGGGATCATGCTGGACGCCAACAACTGCTGGGACGCCGCCACGGGGGCCAGGTTTGCCAACCGGGTGAAGGAGTATGACATCATGTTCCTGGAGGAGCCGGTGTTTGCCGACGACATTCCGGGGCTGACAAGGTACAAAAACAGCACGGACCTTCCTCTGGCCACCGGCGAGCACGAGTACACGAAATACGGCGCCAGGGATCTGCTGATCCATAACTGTGCGGACATCGTTCAGCTTGACGGAGTGCGGGCGGGCGGTTTCACGGAGATGTTAAAGATCGGGGCCCTCACCCAGGCCTTCAACGTGAAGTTTGCGCCCCACGCCATGGAGCATATGCACATGCACCTGGTGGCGGCCTTTGGAAATGCGCCTTTCCTGGAGAGACTTAAATTGTTCCAGGGGATCACGGAGAGCCTTTACAGCAATGCGCCCAGGGCCGTGGACGGATACATGACCATCCCCGAGCTTCCGGGCCTTGGACTCACCCTCGACATGGACTTCATCCGTGAGCATGACGAGAAATTTTAGATAGGAAGATGTTTTGTCAGAATCCTATCCATGGTTTTGCGGTTTCGCAATTACCTGACGTGTTTCCGTATTAGATAGAGATCAGGAGGAATTGAAATGAAAGCACTGGCGAAAATGGCATATGGCCCTGACAACCTGGTATATACCGAGGTCCCGAATCCGGTGTGCGGCGACGATGACATCGTTCTGAAAGTGAAAGCGGCGGGGATCTGCGGTTCCGACATGCCGCTCCTGTATGGCCCGGACGAAGAGAAGTATAAAAATTATAGCTATCCGATGGTGATCGGGCATGAGTTTGCGGGCGAGGTTTACGAGGTGGGAAAAAACGTGACGGACTGGAAGGCGGGCGACCGGGTGGTCTCCGACAACACGGGCTATGTCTGCGGACACTGTCCGGCCTGTGAGACGGGGAACTTCCTGCTCTGCCCGGAGAGAAAGGGCATCGGCGGGGACATGGACGGCGGCATGGCCGAATACGTCCGGATTCCGGGAATCGTACTGCAGCGGGACCCTGCCAGCGTCAGGCGCATTCCGGACAACATGCCCTTTGAGCATGCGGCCGTCATGGATCCCATCTGCAACGCATACAAGGCCGTCATCCAGGAAGCGAAGATCATCCCGGGCGACAACGTCGTCATTTTCGGAAACGGCCCCCTCGGCTTGTTTTCCGTGCAGGTGGCAAGGCTCGTGAATGCGGCGAAGATCATCGTCATCACGACCAAGAGAAGCGCACCGGCCAGAAATCCGATTTGTGAGAAGCTGGGGGCGACGGACATTCTGTTTTCGGACGACCCTGAGCTGGTGGAAAAGGTAAAGACCCTGGGCGGGGAGGAGGGGATTGCCGCCGTCATCAACTGCGCCTCCCGCTCGGCCAACATTCTTCCGCAGGCAGTCCGGATGCTCCGCCCGGGCGGCT
>CAJUOF010000199.1 GCA_910587905.1 uncultured Lachnospiraceae bacterium | reverse complement strand
TCCTTCATATAAGTATTGTCCTGGATCACGTTGTTCAGGCAGAGCTTGTCGAGGCCATAATAGGTTTTCCCATCCTCATAATGGTCGAATTCGATTTTAAAGCTGTAACGGTCATTGCCGTAGGCGGCCACCTGGGTGAGTGAGGTGTTCCCCTTTGCGCGGAGCCCCACGTTGCGGTAGGCCTCCCCGTCGACTAAGACGGCACAGGAGACATATTCCTCGTCGGTGCAGTTTTCAAGAAAGCCGTCCCAGTCATCCATGATAATGTCGATGGTATGGACGGAGGAGGCATCAAACAGGCGGTTTTCATAGCCGATGGCCGCAGAGACAGTTTGGACGCCCAGTTTTTCGGCATTCATGAAGAGTGTCGTCAGAAGGAGGATGGCGGCCAGCACTGGGAGACAGATCCGTTCAAAATGCTTGTATGTTGACATGACAGCCTCCTTATCCCATGTAATCTCCATTGTAGCTGACCAGGACGGCGCTTGTGACGCCCTCCATGTCAGAGAGAACATTGATAAAATCTGTACCGTCGTCCTTCAGGCGGACTTCCAGATTCAGTTCAATGGCGCCTTTTGCGGCACTCTTGCTTTTGACGACGCATCTTTGCAGGTGTTGCTTTAAAAATGCGGTTGCAGCCGTTTCTGCGGCGGAGTCGGTGCAGGAGAGGACGATAATATAGGGGTTATAGTGGGACTTTTTGTTGACAAAAATCAGCAGGATCACGCCGATGAACACGCTGCCGATGACTGCCAGGGGGAGCATTCCGGCGGCCAGCACAATGCCGTCGGCGATGGACCAGAAGAGGAAGGCGATATCCAAGGGTTCCTTGATGGCAGTGCGGAAACGGACGATGGAGAGGGCGCCGACCATACCCAGGGAGAGGACCACATTGGAGGTGACTGCAAGGATCACGACAGTGGTGATCATGGTGAGGGCGATGAGGGTCGTACCGAAGCTGGAAGAGTACATGACGCCCTGATAGGTTTTTTTATAGACGAGAAAAATAAACATTCCGATGCCGAAGGCCAGGATTAGGGCCAGGGCCATGTCAAGAAGGCTGACACTTGTCACATTCTCCAGAAAACCGGATTTGAAAATATCGCTGAAAGTCATGATAAAATTTCTCCTTTTAGATTAATGGTTTCTAGCCGTAAATCCTGCAGGCCGCATATTTGGAAAAGGCACAGGTGCGGCGTCCCGGCAGACAGATGATATTCCGGATGATGTCAGGGAGAAACCCGCTCCATTTTACTTCCAGGATTATGGGCGAGGCTCCCGCAGGTATGGTGACAGCCTGTGGGTTCAATAGGTCTGTGGAGGACAGTCCCGTCCGGATGTCGGAATCCAGAGTCACCCGCACATGTCCCGGAGGAAAAAAGAAGGCTTCTCTGGTGTAATCGACCAGGGTTTTGGGCCGGAGCCCTTGATTTTTAAGTTTGATGTAAAATTCTTTCAGAAGAGGGGCGTCGCTTCCCGCCGGAAACGTCCAGGTTCCATCTACAAGTGCCTGTGCTTCCGCCTTTGTGATGGAAATGCTGTCTTTGACGGACAGGCCGTTGACTTTACTTTTTTTCTCCAAACGGATAAAAGAAGGGTCTCTGTTGTAATAACGGATGCGAAACTTTTCCCGGACATTGACCCCATCAATTTTTTCCCGGAGAGCCTTGTCGTTTGCCGTGTCAAAGTAGAGACTTCGGATCTCGTAGGTTCCGTTTACACTGTGGGAATCCGGTCTGGTCACCGCCCAGAGCCGTTTCCTGAGGATCAGCAGATCCGAGTGATTGATCTCCTGCTTCCATTCATGTCGGTATTCCATGATGTCACTTCCTTTCCAGAGGTTTGGGGAAATTCTGACATGAAAAATCCCCCTGTATCAGGATGGTGCCATTATACAGGGGGAAGATTGAACTTTTATTGAATTTGTGATCACGGATCAGATTATTTTTTCGGATCGACCGAAAGGAAAGGAAGAGTGACCGTAAATTTCACCTTGCCCTGACCACACTGCACCTGGATTTCGCCGTGGTGCGACCGCACAATCGCTTGGGCGATGGCGAGACCCAGCCCGTAGCGGCCCTTTTCCCCGGTCCTGGCCGAATCCCCCCGATAAAACCGCTCAAAAAGCTGTTCCTGCTTGGATGGAGGGATCGGTTCCCCGTCGTTTGTGACGGAGAGGCTTACCAGACTGCGGGGGCCTTTTTGTAGGGCCAGGGAAACCTCTTTTCCAGGGCTGCAATGGTGAAGGGCGTTGTCCAAAAGGATGGCGGCAATCTGCTTGAGCTGCGTGCTGTTGCCGAGGACCCAGATATCCTGGGCAATATCGCAGGAAAAAACAAGCCCCTGCTCGAACATGACGCTCTCAAAGGGAAGGGCTTCCCCCGCCACTAGGAGGCTAAGGTTCACCGGCTCCATGGGAGGAGCAACCTGTTCTGTGCGGGCAAGCTCCAGAAGCTGCGAAATCAGAGCGCCCATCCGCCTGTTTTCATATTGGATATTGGACAGCCAAGGGTTTTCCCCGATTTGCCTGGACAAAAGTTCCGCGTTGGCACTCACCACTGCGACGGGAGTCTTTAATTCATGGCCGGCATCGGAAATAAACTGCCGTTGTTTTTGATAGCTTTCTTCCAATGGCTTTACAATCTTTCTGGCGAGATAGACAGCCACAAAAAATAGAAGGAGGATGGCGATCCCACCGAAGATCAGAGTGTAGCGAAAGAGGGTTGTCATGCTCTCCTGCATGATGGTGTTGTCCATAAAAGCGACCAAGGTATATTCGCCTTTATCGGCCATGTGATAGACCAGATTGTCTCTGACGCCGGTGGTTTTTCCGCTTTCTAAGATCAGTCGGGCCAGGTTTTCCAGTTCTTCGTCGTCGTGAACGGATATTTTGGGATTGGTGACGGAGAGAATCTCTCCCGCCTCGGAGATGGCGACCGAATAAAAGGTCGAGAGCTGGAAGGCCGGTGTGTCTTCAAAATGAGGAATGCCGGAACCGGGGCCCAGCCTGTGGGCTTCTTTTACCGGAGCCGTCTGTGGCTTTTCCGGCAGCAGATAGAGTTCCGCATGTCTCGCCAGCATTTCACGGTTCCGCCTGGACACTTCCAGGTAGCTGGAACCGTAGATGACACAGAGGGTCCCGGTCCAGAGGGTCACAAGGACGGCCATGATGGAGGCAACGATTTTTCGACGGGATTTTTTAAACATCCTCACACCTCAGTTCATATCCGATTCCCCGGAGAGCTTTGATGGTAGTTTTGGCCCCCACAAAGGCCAGCTTCTTTCTGGTAAAAGACAAATAAACTTCTACATTATTATACTCGGCATCGCTGTCAAAGCCCCAGACCTTTACGGCGAGCTGTTCTCTGGTCAGAATCTGTCTCTGGTTGGCAATGAAATATTGAAGAATGCGGTATTCCTTTTCGCTTAAACGGACGCTCCTGTCCGTGGCCGTGCAGAGGAGAGAAGCCGTATGAGTATCCAGGGCAATGTCCCCGAAGGAGAGGGTTCCGTCATCGGAAGGGAGATTGCGGCGGCAAAGGGCCCGGAGCCTTGCAAAAAGTTCCTCGGCCATAAAGGGCTTGGTCAGGTAGTCGTCGGCGCCGCTGTCCAGCCCCCTTACCGTGTCCTCCAGCTCACTTTTTGCCGTCAGCATGAGGATCGGGGTACGGCATCCTCCCTGCCGGAGGGCTTTTGCAATGTCAAAGCCGTTCATTCCAGGCAGCATGACGTCAAGGACAATGAGATCGTAGGGATGTTCCTTGGCAGCCGCCAGACCGGACAGGCCGTCCCCACAGGTATCTACCTCATAACGTTCCTGTCTGAGAAGCTCAGAGAGGGCCTGTGCCATCCGTTTTTCATCTTCTACCAGCAAAAGTTTCATGTTGTGCCACCTCCACACCCTTCATTATAACACAGAAGATTGAAATGGGATTGAAAAAGGACGACGCACCGGTTTTTTGTGGCTTTAGCCTATGAAAGTTAAGAAAGTTTTAAGAATAGTCGTGTTTTTTTCTATTGTCCTTTGCGGAAGGATAATGTATGATATAAAACGATAAGTACCGCGTGCACAGAGAAAGGCTGTATAAGGTGAATTCTCTTGATTAAGGATAATCAGAAGCATCTGAACCGGATTCATGTGGTGATCGATGCTGTTATTATAGTAATCGCATATATGATTGCATATGGGATCATCTTCGGATTTTCCGGGAACAATGCAGGGCTTCCGAGGGGCATTTATTTCAGCGCCCTGCTCTATATTGTGCCGGGCGGATTGATTCTGTATTGGTTTTTTCATTTGTACGAGCCTATGCGGGTCATGGGGCGGCGGCTGGAGCTTTTCAATGTGATGCGGGCCAACGTGGTGGGGGCCATGCTCATCACACTGGTGCTGTATTTGGGGAAGGATCGGCTGATGCACTTCTCCAGACAAATGACGTTTCTGTTTATCCTCTTCAATTTTATCTTTGAGTCAGGATTCCGTCTAACCCTTCGGAGTGTGCTCCGTTCGTTTCGGCGCAAAGGGTATAACCAGAAGCACGTACTGCTCATCGGTTACAGCCGGGCGGCGCAGAGCTATATTGACCGGGTGTCGGCCAATCCCGACTGGGGATACCTGATCCGGGGAATCCTGGACGACTATGCGGAGCGGGGAACAGAGTATAAGGGAGTTCGCGTCATGGGTCCCATCGCCAACCTGGAAGAAATTCTTCCCATGAATCGTTTGGACGAAATAGCCATAACCTTGAGCATTAATGAATATGATAAACTGGAGCGGATTGTGAACGCCTGTGAGAAATCCGGCGTACATACAAAGTTCATTCCGGATTATAATAAAGTTATACCGACCAAACCGTACACGGAGGATCTCTTGGGGCTTCCGGTGATCAATATCCGAAATGTCCCGCTTACGGATTCCTTCAATGCGGCTGTAAAGAGGCTTATCGATATTCTTGGCGGTCTGTTTGCGCTCACACTGTTTTCACCGATCATGGTGATTGTGGCCATTGCCGTGAAGCTTACCTCCAGAGGCCCTGTGATCTTTAGCCAGGAGCGGGTGGGGCTGCACAATCGGGCTTTTAAAATGTTTAAATTTCGTTCCATGGAGGTTCAAAGGCCGTCGGAGGAGAAGAGTGCCTGGACGAAGAAGAACGATCCCAGAGTTACGGCGGTGGGGAAATTTATCCGAAAAACCAGTATAGATGAACTGCCGCAGCTTTTTAATATTATCAAAGGAGATATGAGTTTGGTGGGACCCAGACCGGAGCGGCCCCATTTTGTGGAAAAGTTCCGGGAGGAGATTCCAAGATACATGGTGAAGCATCAGGTACGGCCGGGCTTGACCGGCTGGGCCCAGGTCAACGGCTACCGGGGGGATACCTCCATTACAAAGCGCATCGAATATGATTTGTATTATATCGAAAACTGGAGCCTTGGTTTGGATTTTAAAATAATTTTTCTTACGTTTTTTAAAGGCTTTATCAATAAAAATGCCTATTAGCATTCTATACCCTTCGGGTATCTCATCATATCCTGCGGGGGACTTGGGACCCTTCAGCGATTTATAATGTATAGAATACAGAAAGGAACAGGCGATGAAGTACAGAGACGATGAGTATGAATACGACAGCCGCAGGCGTGATATGGAGGGGCGCAGACGGGTGAGGCCGGATGCAGAGATGACCTCCCAGCGGAGAAGAAATCCGGCAGGCGGCAGCCGGGCAGCGTCCTCCGGTACAAGAAGTACGGCAGGTGCAGGGCGGGCCTCCGGCGCCAGAAGTGTGTCGAGCGCCCAAAGCTCCAGGAGTGGAGCAAATTCTTATGGGACAAGAAGAGCGGCGGGGAGTGTCTCCGGGGCGAGAACTGCTTCGGCAGGAGCGTCCAGAAGTGCGGGGACTTCCGGAACCAGAAAGGGAGAGACAGTGAGAGCCACGTCCACGGCCAGAGCCCAGAATACCGGAAGACGTATCGGGGCTGATCCCTATGACAGAAATTATCAGACAGGCTATTATGAGGAGAATGCAGCCGGCAGGAGACGCCAGGCTCCATCGGAGAGTGCCGGGAGAACGGGGAAAAGGCCCCTGTCCGCCAAGGCAAAAAAGAAGAGACGCATGAGAAGAATTCTCTTTGCCGTGGAGGGTGTGCTGCTTCTGGTGGTGTTAGCCGGTCTGTTCGTGATCTCCAAATGGGATATGATTCAGAAGGCCAGTTTCGGAAAAAAGGATGTTCATATCAACGAGCTTTCTGAGAATACGATTCAGAGCATGGAGGGCTACCGGACCATCGCCATATTTGGTGCTGACGAGGAGGGCAGCCACAGCGATGTAATCATGATTGCCAACATCAACAATAAGACAAATGAAGTCACGTTGACTTCTGTGCTCCGGGATACTTACTGGAATGTTCCGGATTTGACCCATGGCGACGAAGAGAAATATGCGAAAGCCAACAATGCCTACCACACGGGCGGCGATCTGGGAGCTTTGAATGCCCTCAACAAAAACCTGGATTTGAATATCACCGAGTATGTGACTGTCAACTGGTATGCAGTGTCCCAGGTGGTAGACCGTCTGGGCGGTATGGAGATTGATGTGCCGGAGTCCATGATGGGAGAGATCAACGGCTATATCACCAATACGCAGGCGGAAGCCAGCAGTTGGGCACCAAATGGTCCTGGCAAGGGAGAAAAGGGTACGACACAGATCAAAGGGCCTGGTCTTCAGACGTTGGACGGTCTCCAGACAGTGGCTTACTGCCGGATCCGTCATGGCAATGGCGGCGACGACGGCCGTACACGGAGACAACGTGAGGTTGTAAACCAGATTTTAGAAAAGGCGAAGAAGCAGGATATTGGAACGCTCCTGAATCTTTGTGAGGTGATTTTCCCGGAGATCCGAACCAATTTAACCTTGGCAGATGTGCTGGGTCTGGCTCCGAATCTCGGAGACTACAAGATTGTCAACCAATTCCCTTTCCCCTATCATCAGGTGGATGCCCTGGTGGGGAGCAGCGGGTCGGTGAAGGTGCCCCTTGGACTGGCGGACGATGTGGCACAGCTCCACAAGGATCTGTTCGGGGATGAGAATTATGAACCTTCTGCGACGGTCGAGCAGATCAGCAACAAAATCGAAAAGCTGAGCGGTTACAGCGCGGAGGACCGGACAAATTAAATTGACAAAAAGCAGCCATGGACGGATGAGCCATGGCTGTTTTTTCGTTAAAAACCTCTCGGCCATTTCGATATGAAGATATCGATATGGGGCGGCGTCCTTTTTGTGTCTACAGTGCTGTCCCCGTCAGCATCTCATAGGCCTGGAGATACTTCCCGATGGTCTTCTCCACAATGTCCTCCGGAAGGGTCCAGTCATTGCCGGGATTGGCCCTCAGCCAGTCTCTTGCGAACTGCTTGTCGAAGGAGGGCTGTCCGTGGCCGGGCTCGTAACCGTCTGCAGGCCAGAAGCGGGAGCTGTCCGGCGTCAGCATCTCGTCGCCCAGGACGATGCTGCCGTCCTCGTCCAGTCCGAACTCAAACTTGGTGTCGGCGATGATGATGCCGCGGGTCAGAGCGTAGTCGGCGCACTTTTTATAGAGGGCCAGGGTACAGTCTCTGAGCTTCCTTGCGTATTCCTCACCTCTGCCGGGAAAATGTTTTTCCAGATGGGCAATGCTCTGCTCGTAGGAGATATTTTCGTCGTGGGCGCCGATCTCCGCCTTGGTGGAAGGGGTGTAGATGGGCTCGGGAAGCTTGTCCGATTCTTTCAGGCCCTCCGGCAGGCGGATGCCGCAGACCGTGCCGTCCTTTTGATAGCTGGCCCAGCCGCTTCCGGTAATGTAGCCGCGGACGATGCACTCCAACGGAAGCATCTCCAGCTTTTTGCACATCATGCTGTTTCCGTCAAAGGCGGGCTGTCTGAAAAATTCAGGCATGTCTTTCACGTCGGTGGAGATCATGTGGTTGGGGAGGATGTCCTTCGTCATGTCAAACCAGAATTTGGACATCTGGGTGAGGACCGTCCCTTTTTTTGTCACCGTATTTTTCAGGATCACGTCGAAACAGCTAATCCGGTCGGTGGCAACCATGATCAGGCTGTCGCCGTTGTCATAGATTTCACGGACCTTGCCTTCTTTGATAGGTTTCATGTCTTATACCTCGCTCTGTATGAAATGAACAATAAGGACTGCTTACACAATACCATATAGATACCAGATTTCAGGAGAAAGTGCAAGAGGATTTTCGATCATTTTCGCTCTTTTATCCGGAAATACACAAGCTGCACGTTGCTGTTTCCGCTGGCCTGGTTTCGCTTTACGTCGAAAAGCCCCAGGGAATTGATGAAGGGAGTGAATTTGGAGAAACCAAAATTCCGCACATCAAAATCCGGGAACCGTTTGGCCAGTTGATTGCCGAGCTCCGCAGAAAAAATCCATCCGTCGTCGTCGGAACATTCCTCCACAAGAGTCAGAATGGCCTTTTTGATCATCTTGAGGTTGGTTTGAGGTTCCGGTTCTTTTGCCTTCGCTTTGGTCCGCTTGCCGGAGGCTGCCTTTGCCTTCTTCGAGGCTGCGGGAGTTTTCTCTGCGTTGGCAGGGGCTTCCTTTTCCGAGCAGCTCTCATCCTTTTCCGGATCCGGTTCATCCTTTTCGGAACCTGCCCCGTTGGAAAGGAGGATGTCCAGATATTTAAACTGATTACAGGCGGAGATAAAGGGCTTCGGCGTCTTGCTTTCCCCCATGCCGATCACCTGCATGCCGGATTCCCTGAGCCTTGCCGCCAGCCTGGTAAAATCACTGTCCGAGGAGGCCAGACAGAAGCCGTCCACATTTCCCGAATAGAGGATATCCATGGCGTCTATAATCATGGCCGAGTCGGTGGAGCTTTTGCCGGTGGTGTATCCGTACTGCTGGATGGGGATAATAGAATTGTCCAGAAGAACCCGCTTCCAGGAGGTGAGCTGCGGGTTGGTCCAATCTCCGTAGATTCGTTTATAAGTGGCAATGCCGTTTTTTGCGGCTTCATCTAAGATAATCTTGATGTATTTTTCTGAAATGTTGTCTGCGTCGATCAATATGGCGTATTTCAGTTCTTTGTTCAAACATGTGCCTCCGTTCATTTAATAATAAAAAAGTAATGCAGCCTTTGGAGAACCCATCGGGTTCACCAGGAGTAGTAGGGATTGCCGCCGCCTGAGAGAAGGAGAAGGACGAGCATCATCGTGCCAAGCACCAGGGCAATGATGCCGAGCACCAGGCCCGCGATGGCAATCCCCCGATTGATGGATTTCATGCCAAGGACAGCAAAGACGATGGACAGAATCCCCAAAGGGATGGTAAGGAGGGGCAGGCAGCAGCTACACAGGGCGATGATGCCCAGGACCAGGGCTGCGATGGCGAAGCCTGTCCGTCCGGACTCCATGTGTTCCTCCTGCCGGTAAGGTTCTTTCCAGTAAGCGTTCTGTGCATAAGGATTTTGCCTATAGGGAGATTCTTCAGGAGCGATCCGCCCATTTTCAGAGGACGGCGCCTGGTCGGATTCTCCGTCTGTGTAAGCACCGGAAAAAGGTTTATAATCCATATAAGGCCGGTGATGGTCTTCGGATTTCGTCTCATCACCCGAAGTCTGAACGTCAGAGGAGAAAACAGTCCCGCATTCGTCACAGACCGATGTACCGTCCGGAAGGTCTTTGCCGCAGGTTGTGCAATACATAAAAAACCGCCTTTCTTCTAAAGGAATAAAAGGGTGCCGCTTTTACCATTATAAGACAGGGAAGGACAAAACTCAATGAAAATGTTTGCGGGATGTGTTATACTGAAAGAAAAACCAGGAGGTCTTGAAATTTATGAAAGAAACCATACAGGATTTGAAAACCAGAAGAAGCATAAAAAACTATAAACAGGAGCAGATCACAAAGAATGAGTTGATCCAAGTGGTGGAGGCAGGGATGAACGCGCCCAGCGGCATGAACCGTCAGGCGGCGGTGATGGTGGTCGTGCAGGAACCGGGGACGGTGAAGAAGCTTTCGGCCATGAATGCGGCTGTCATGGGAGTATCTTCCGATCCCTTTTATGGGGCTCCCACGGTGATTGTGGTGCTGGCGGACCGGACGGTCCCCACCTATCAATACGACGGAAGCCTGGTCATGGGGAATCTCCTGAATGCGGCCCACGCTCTGGGACTTGGCGCCTGCTGGATTCACCGGGCAAAGGAAGTGTTCTCTTCGGAGGAAGGAAAGATCCTGCTGAAAAAATGGGGATTGGGCGAGAACTTTGAGGGGATCGGCCATTGCGTGATCGGTTATGGTGAGGGGGCTTATCCGGAGGCGAAAGCCAGAAAGGATAATTATGTCATCTGGGACTAGAGCCGCTTTGCCGGAGCTTGTGCCGGTACAGCATGAGATTGCGCCGGTTTACGACAAAAACTCCAGATTTTTGATCCTGGGGAGCTTCCCCTCCGTGAAGTCCCGGGAGGCAAAATTTTTCTACGGCCATCCGCAGAACCGTTTCTGGAAGGTGCTGGCGGCCCTGTACGCCGATGGGGAGTGTACGGCGCCGCCTGGGACTGCTGCAGAGAAAAAGGAGTTTCTCCTTGCTCACCAGATTGCAGTCTGGGACGTGATTGCAAGCTGCGAGATCAGAGGCTCCAGCGATCAGAGCATCCGGAACGTGGTGCCAAACGACCTGTCGC
>CAJUOF010000198.1 GCA_910587905.1 uncultured Lachnospiraceae bacterium | reverse complement strand
GATACGGCGACCACCGAGATCTACACTCTTTCCCTACACGACGCTCTTCCGATCTCCGATAAAACAATCAAAAAATATATGGATTATTTAAAAGATGCCTTTTTAATTGATGTCGCAGTTCGATATGACATAAAGGGAAGGAAGTATATCAATTCTCCAATGAAAATCTATTTCGTCGATGTGGGCTTAATAGAGGTCAGAGAAACGGACCATTTGGGAAATCGGGTGCGGAAGCCCTTGGAAATTGACTTTATTGCCTGTCAGGGAAACAATAAATATTATATTCAATCCGCTTTTTCCATTCCTGACGAGGAACAGAGGGCGCAGGAAGAACGCCCTCTGTTAAACGTCGGTGATTCCTTCAAAAAAATCATCGTAGTTGGCAGCCATATCCGGTTGAAACGAAATGACATGGGAATCACAACCATGGGAATCCGGCAGTTTCTTTTAGACCAAAACAGCCTGAATCTTTAACATCCGACATTATTTTGTTAAAAGCAAATACTTTTGTCGTTTACCATAAGAAAAACACGCTCCGCCGTCTACACCCGGTAAAACCCATAGAATCCCCCCGGAACTGTCGCCTCCCCATCCTTCACCGTGGCCTCCCCGCCGAAGGTCCGAAGCTTATCTGACAGCAAATACTCACAGGCAAAGGAAGCCGGTTCCCCGGACGGGTTCAAAACGACGAGAACCCGCTCATCCCCTGCACTTCTCAGGTACACAAAGGGATAGGCATTCTTTTCGGCGTAAATGAACTCGATGTCTCCCCGGTTTTTGAGAGCCGGATGCCCCTGGCGGAATGCGATCAGCTCTTTCACCTCTTGATAGAGGGAGTCCGGATCCGCCATCTGCCCCTCCACCGTCGGCCGGCCCGGGTCAGGGTCCAAAGGGACATAGAGCGTTTCCTCCCCCGCCAAACTAAAGCCCGCGTTTATGGAGCTGTCCCACTGCATGGGGGAACGGGAGCCGGTCCGGTCATACCCTCCCTCCACGGAGGTGAGGCCCTCCACGTACCGCATGCCGATCTCGTCGCCGTAATAGATGAAAGGCGCTCCCGGCATGGAGAGCAGGAAGGCGAAAGCCACCTTGAGCTCATTCCCATGGATGGTCCTGGCCAGCCTTGCCATATCGTGGTTGCCGGAGGGAATACAGATCATCCCTCTTCCGTCCGTCTTCTCGTAATTCTCCTGATATTTTCGGACAAATTCCGACACATCACCCTTTCCCCAGCCGGAGAAATAGGGCTCCTCACAGCGGAACAGATCATTGTAGTGGGAGGGCCCGAAATGGAGCAGGAAGTCCATATGGAAACCACCTGCAAGTGCCTTGTCCGGCTCCCCCCACTCGGAGACCATGGCTGCCTCCGGGAATTCTTTGTCCAGGAATGCCCGGATCTCCCGCCAGAGCTCTATGGTGCCCTTCCCGTCCTCGTCGCCCTTCACCAGGGAATGGGCCATGTCCACCCGGAAGCCGTCACACCCCGCATTCAGCCAAAACCTCATAATATTCTTGAGCTCCGCCATCGTCGCCCTCGGCCCAGGGGCATCCATGGCCTGCTGCCAGGGCTTCTCCGGCCGGTAATAGCCATAGTTTAATGCCGGCTGATGAGAAAAGAAACTGACCAGACAGGAGCCGTCCCGGTCGGAGATTCCCCGAAGGCTTCCCGGCCCCTCCGGCGCCTCCCAGATGTTGTCCGTCCACACATAGCGATCCGTGTACTCATTTTTTTCCGCCTTCATGGACTCCCGGAACCATTTGTGCGCTGTGGAGGTATGCCCCGGCACCAGGTCCAGAAGGATGTGCATGCCTCTGTCGTGGACCCCATCCATCAATTTTTTCAGTTCATCGTTGGTCCCGTACCGGGCCGCCGTCTGATAATAATCGGAAACGTCATACCCTGCATCCCCAAAAGGAGATTCAAAGCAGGGATTCATCCAGATGGCATTGCAGCCCAGCTCTTTAATGTAATCCAGCTTCTCCCGAATTCCGCCAAAATCGCCAATCCCATCGCTGTTCGTATCCTTAAAGGACTGGGGATAGATCTCATAAAACACCGCATCGTCCAGCCATTTCGCCATCACAATTCTCCTTCTCTTATCATCAATGTATATAAAATCCTCTTTCCCATGCCGGCTCTTTTACGGCAGCCGTCCCGCCACATACTGATAGTCTCCCCATTCCGTCAGCCGAAGGGTAAGGTCCCCCTCCATAAATCGTTCCATGCAAAGACGCACATTGGGAAGATCGCTGCTGTCAACCATGTATTCGGCCTCCTCCTGCGGCACCCCGTTACTGACCCTCCGCCAAATCAACCGCTCCCTCACATCCTGCTCCCTTGCCAGAATCCGTATGGTATAGTCCGCATACCCTCTCAGGTCCCGCCAGCCCTCCTCGTCGAGAAGCAGATAATTCCCCTCAATCATCACAATGTCGCCCTCAATCAAAACCCCTTGGTCCACCGGGTCGTGAAGCCTGCGGTTGTATTCCGGCCAGGGGCATCTCTGTTCCGTTCTCACCCGCGAAAGCCGCTCCCTAAAAGCTGCCAGGTCAAAGCTTACCGGCGCCCCCTTCACATGGGTCATCGGGATCTCCTTCCCATCCCTGAAAACTGTGTGGGAGAGCAGGTACTCCTGATAATGGTGAAATCCGTCCATTCCCACCGCTGTCACAGGCGTAAGCTCCGGACGCTCCTCCGAAAGCCCCGTGAGAAATTTCACCAGCGTACTCTTCCCCGTGGCAGGAGGCGCCGCAAGAAACACAATCAGACGCCGGCCATACTCCCTCTGCATCCGCCCAAGGCCGACAAGAAGAGGCAAAAAGATGGTCTGCACCGTCTCGTCCGAATATTCTGCATCGATTGTAAGTCCATTGATCTCCATTCTGCGTTTCATAACCATCCCCCCACATGCCAAACTTACCTACCGGCTTACAATCGAGTGGGGAAGCGCTTTTATTCCCCACTCGCTGCGCGGGGCGCATGCCGCTAGGCGGCTAATTTCTTCTTGCGCCCCTGTGTATACCAAAGAAAGGAAACTGCCGAAGCAATTTCCCTTCTGTTCTTTCATGTCCTTATTTGATCACCTTGATCCAGCCTTCCGGTGCCTCGATGCGTCCCATCTGGATGCCGGTCAATGTGTCGTAAAGCTTCTTGGTCACAGGGCCCATCTCGGTCATACCGCTGGGCAGGCAGATCTCGTTTCCGTGATCCACGATCTTACCCACAGGGGAGATCACCGCCGCCGTACCGCAAAGGCCGCACTCTGCGAAATCCTTC
>CAJUOF010000197.1 GCA_910587905.1 uncultured Lachnospiraceae bacterium | reverse complement strand
TCCCTACACGACGCTCTTCCGATCTTATCCCCACAGGGGGATGTTAAAGGGAATGTCGTCCAGCAGGGAAAGGCTCTTTAAGGGGGCGGTGAGCCCGGCTGTCCCATAAGCCCCAAATACCGCCAGGTAACGGGGAAGGAAGGCGGTGGCCCAGGCAAGGGTCCCGTACAGGAGACCGGCCAGATATTTTCTTTTACAGACCCCTCCGCCGCCCCGGACGCAGGTCCTCTGTAGAAGCTCCATCCGGCTGGTCCGCTCCACCGAGAAGACCGCCGCCAGCCCCACCGCCAGGAAAAAGGCCAGCTTCCCTGCGTCCATGACGTCTGCCCGCTGCCCCTGCGCATTCAGGAGCGCTTCCCAGCCGGAGGCGTAGAACAGCTCCGCATCCGTCCCCTCCCGCACCTGGCCAAGGACATGCTCATACTGGGCCAGGGCGGTCCCAAACCCGGAGCGGGCGTTCTGGGAGGCCTGCACCTCCATCTGGACCGCCTCCCTCTCCTCGTAGGAGAGCTCCCCGGCCGCATAGGCCTTCGCCTCCTGCGCCGCCCTCCGGTCCATGTCGTCAAACCGTCCCTGCTCTTCCTGATAGCGGCCGGCCGCCTCCTGCAGGGGGACTCCCTCCGCCCAGCCGATGTAATGCCGATAGAACAGTTCCTCCGGGGACTGATAGACGTGAAAGTCCCGGTAACTGCTCCACTGGAGGAAAACGAACAAAAGGAGCAGGAGGCCGGCCCGTTCCATGGCGAACAGCTTGTAAAGCTCCTTGCCAAAAAGCCCGACCCGGACCCGCCGTCCTCCTGTCTTCCTTCTCTTCCCCCTCCGTCTCTTCCGGAATGCCTTCCACCGGGAAAGGAGCCGGTTCTCCGCAGGGAGGGCGGAAGCCTCCCTCACGTAGCAAAACAGGGCGAAAAAGCAGGAGAGCCCTGCCGTGAGGACCGCCGTTAAAAGGACCGCCGGGATCACCTCCACCGGATACCCGAACAGGTTCATGTTCCGGTAATTCCCCAGAAACCAGGGGGCGTCCGCCATGCATACCAGGTTCAGGACTTTGAGGGGACTTAAAAAGGAATGAATGCCGATGGTCAGGTAGAGGACGGCCTCCAGGAAGATGGCCCCCGCCGAGGCGAGGCAGGCGCTGATGCCGTTCCGGAACACGGTGCATAGGCAGAACAGAAGGGAGGCGAAGGTGAGGGCCGCAAGGAGCTTCGCCCCGAGGAACACGCCCAGATACCGTCCCGCCGTCATGGCGTAGGGGGAGGCCAGCATCCCCCGGACGCTCTGGACGGGCCGGGAGAGGTCCCCCAGCCCCAGGAGCCGGTCCGCAAGTAATACGTTTGTCCCGTAAAAGGCCAGGGTGAGGACAACCGAAAAGAAAAACATGGCCAGAAGCTTCGCCCCGATGGTCTCCAGATATCCCCTCTTTGCGGGCTTTATGAGGAGCAAGGTCCCCTCCTCCCGCTCGCCCACCAGCATGGAGAGGGCGAGGATCAGGAGGGCCGCCAGGAGGAGCACGTCCGTCAGCGGGAAGTCCGTCGCCAGGAGGATCCCCTCCGAGTCGGCCGATGGAAGCACCGTTCCTTTTAAATGGGCATAGACCGGCGGCGTCCGCTCAATGTTCCGGTAGGAAAAAGTGTCCGGATCCCCGAAGAGGGACGAGGCGGTCATGATCTCCGCCTCCTCGTCGATCCCCTCCAGGTAAACCTCGTAATGGGCCGCCGCCGACACCTGGGAGAGGACCGTATTGATCAGGCTCTGCTCACTGTAAAAGTTGGTCAGGTAGGAGAGGTAACTTCCCTCCGGGTCCAGGTCCGGATAGTTCTGAAAGACTTCCCGGTTCCGCTCCTGGAACGCCCGCCGCTCCTCCCCGCTCCATTCCCCGTACCCGTCGGTCCACTCCCGCCAGACGGACACCGCCGAGAGGAGCTCTTTCTGTGCCGCCAGTTTTTCCTCCGCCTCCAGGGCCGTTAAACCCGCAAGGTCTTCATAGACCCGGCCCACGTCCCTCCTGGTGTAGCTCCAGTCGATCTTCTGTCCCGACTCCCGGCAGAGCATCAGGCCGTTGAAGGCAAACAAAAACAGGAGCAGGGCCGGGACCAGCCGCTTCCCCGTCAGTTTTTTCGATTCGTAAAAGATCAGCCGTACCATCTGCTCCCTCCTTCTATTTCTGTCAGGCGATTGCGAAAGTTAGACTGTAGAGCAGATTCTGACGGCTGCGTCCATCCAAAGCCTGCAGCGCCAAACATTCCGATGAGCCCATGAGCGCAGAAAACAGGAAGGCTCCAGCCCTCCTGTTTTCCATGGTCTCATCTCCATGGCGCAGAGGGCTTTTCCTGGAAGCAGCCGCCAGAATCTTTCCCATGTTTTATGGTTTCGCAATCGCTTGCCGGCAGTCCATTCACTCCCGGAAGCAGGAGAGGTACACATCCTCCAGGCCCGGCCGCACCGGCGCTGCCTCGTACCCTTCCGGCTCGTTCTCACAGATCACCCGCACGAACAGGGTCTCCCGCTCCCGGGAAATGTTCCCCACCAGGAGAGACGGGTCCGCTTCCACCACTTTTAGCTTCTCCTGGGGGATCCGGAGCTCAAACACCTTCCCCGCCAGGGCCCCGCAGAGTTCCTCCCTGGTGGAGTCCGCCACCATCTCCCCCTCCCGGATCAGCAGGATGCGGTTGGCCGCCGACTCCACGTCGGTCACCACGTGGGTGGCGATGATCACGATCTTCCCCGCCGAGATCTGGGAGATCAGGTTCCGGATGGCGATCCGCTGCTTCGGGTCGAGCCCCGCCGTGGGCTCGTCGAGGACCAGCACCTTCGGCTCCGCCAGCACGGCTTGGGCGATAAGGAGCCGCTGCTTCATGCCGCCGGAGAAGGACTTGATCTTGTCCCCCGCCACCTCCGAGAGGCCCACCTCAGAGAGCACCTGCGGGATCCTTTCCGTCGCCTCAGACCGCTTCATGTCCCGGAGGGCTGCCAGGTAGGCCAGAAACCCTTCCGCCGTGAAGTTCGGATAGAGGGCCTGCTGCTGGGGCATGTAGCCCAGGATTCCCCTAAACTCCCGCCCCATCTCCCGGATGTCCTTCCCGTCACAGAGGATCTGCCCAGAGGTGGCCTTCAAATTTCCGGTCAGGATGTTCATGAAGGTGCTCTTCCCGGCGCCGTTGGGGCCCAGGAAGCCGTAGACTCCCTCCGTCAGGGTTGCGTTGATGCCTTTCAGGGCTTGTTTTTTTCCGTAGGTTTTTACAAGCGATTTGATTTCCAGTTCCATTACTACGCTCTCTTTCCAAGATACATTTGACCATACAAATAAATATTTATTTCTGTCTTTTAGGCTGTTATTTCAATTCTGTAATCACACTTTCCGATACTAAATACACCTGAAAAAGTCCAGAATACTCGGCGTAGCCCGCTACGCCTCCGTTTCTGAACTTGCGCACCCGAAAAATATCCTCGAAAATTTGCACAGGAACTTTAAGTACAGCGTACTAGTTCGCCATCATAGAATTTTCTAATTTTCTGTATACGCATAACCTCGAATCCATTGTGAACCCTTTACTTCTTTTTCTCCCTCCCTTATCCGCATCAGAGAGTAACAGGACTGTACTTAACAGCAATATTGATCTCTTTCCCATACCCGGCCTCTCAGTATTCTAGTACTGTCCAATTGTTCTTCCCTGCCAGGTAATCGTCTTTCTTTTGAACCGCCATTCGAAACTGTGCCTCCATATCACTGTAGGACTCTCCGATAACCAACTCATCCCTCACGACAAACACGTTCCGATAAGTCGAATCATCCTCCTCCCGGATCAGTTTACATGTCCCATCCTCCAGATACTGGTAGGTTTTATATCGGTTTCCCGCCTCATAAATCGTGCCCGTTTTCAGCTCCGGACTCCAGAAAAAGGCTGACGCTTCTGCCAGCTCCGGTGCGGTCTCACTCCATTCCCCGGACTTTAAATCCAGTTCGACCGCCCTGAGGCTTCCCTCCTCCAGAAGCTTGCAGACAAAGAAATTTCCGT
>CAJUOF010000196.1 GCA_910587905.1 uncultured Lachnospiraceae bacterium | reverse complement strand
GCATCCAGGAAAAGCCCTCTGCGCCATGGAAACGAGACCATGGAAAACGGGAGGGCCCCTGCCCGATCGGTTTCTGCGCTTATGGGCTCGTTGGAATGGTTGGCGCAGCAGGCTTTGGATGGATCAATTGTCAGAATCCACTCGACAATTCCACGTTTCGCAATCGCCTACTAGATATCCAGAAAGAAAGGAATCCATATGGAAAGATTACCAGAAGGCACAAAACGGTACGGCTTTACCGTCACCAGGGTTCGTGAGGTGAAAGAGCTGGAAGCCCTTTTTACGGAGATGACCCACGACAAAACGGGAGCAAAACTCTGCTTCCTGGACAACGGGGCAAAGAACAAGCTGTTCACGGTGGGATTCAAGACGCTGCCCGGGGACAGCACGGGAGTGTTTCACATTTTGGAGCACTCCGTGCTCTGCGGCTCGGAAAAGTATCCGGTGAAGGAGCCCTTCGTGGACCTGCTAAAGAGCTCCATGAACACTTTTTTGAATGCCATGACTTATCCGGACAAGACGGTGTACCCGGTTTCCAGCTGCAATGAGAAGGATTTCCTGAATCTGGTTTCCGTCTATCTGGACGCAGTCTTTGCGCCCCGCCTTCTGACGGACCGGAATATTTTTTATCAGGAAGGGATCCACATGGACACGGAGGACGGGGAACCTTATTACAAGGGTGTGGTGTTCAACGAGATGAAGGGCGCCATGTCTGCGATGGACGACCGGATCGAGCAGGGGATCTGCCGCCTGGTGTTCCCGGACAACTGCTACCGCTTCAACTCCGGCGGGGATCCGGCCAGGATTCCGGATCTTACATATGAAGCATACGTGGAGGCCTATCGGCGGTTCTACCATCCTTCCAACGCAAGGTTTTTCCTGGACGGCTCCGTCCCCCTGGGGAGGACCCTGGAGCTCATCGACTCCTATCTGAGCCGGTATGAGCGTCTGGAGGAGGAGTTTGAGATTCCGGACCAGCTTCCCGTGGCGGGGGAAGCGACGGAGTATTACGAGATCACGGAGGAGGAGGCCGATGGCAATAGGGCCGCCCTGGCTTTGGGGAAGATCATCGGGAGCTGGAAAGAGCGGGACAAGCTGTTTGCGGCCCAGATTCTCTGCGACGTGCTGGCGGATTCCAATGAGGCTCCCTTAAAACGGGCGATTCTCTCCTCCGGCCTCGCCGAGGATGTGGAGATGGCGGTGATGGACAGCGTGAAGCAGCCTTATCTCCTGCTGGTGCTCCGGGGAATGAGGGACGAGGACAGCGGGGCCCTCAAAGCCCTGGTCCGGGACACGGTTCACGGACTCGTGGCGGAGGGATTAAAGAAGGAAGCGCTGCGGGCTTCCATCAACCGGTTTGCCTTCCGGTGCAGGCAGATGGGGGAGCCCCAGGGGCTCTACCGGTCCCTTTCTTCCTTTAACAGTTGGCTGTACGGGGGCGATCCCCTGGAGAGCCTGCTCTACGACGAGACCATTGCCGCCCTCAGGGAGATGGTGGAAGGGGACGGCTTTGAAAGGCTTCTGGGCGAGCTCCTTGACCGGGAGGAAGGGCTTTCCGTTCTCCACATGCTCCCCTCCACGACACTGGGAAGGGAGGAGGCGGCGCAGGAGGACGTGCGGGTCCGGGCGGAATACGCCGCTCTCACGGAGGAACAGAAGGAAGCCCTTGCGGCGGAGAATGAGGTGCTTCTTGGATGGCAGACGGAGCCGGATTCCCCGGAGGCAGCCGCATCCATTCCGACTCTCTCTCTGAGTGAGGCGGGGGAGGGACCGGAATACACGAAGACCATGGAGAAGAAGGAGCAGGGAGTCACGGTACTCTATCATCCCCTGCCCACCCATGGGATCGTGTATCTCTCCCTGTATTTTCCGCTCACGAATTTTGCACTTTCGGAGCTCACGAAGCTGTCCCTGTTCCCGACCCTGTTCGGGGAGCTCCCCACGGAGAACTACAGCGTCTCCGAGCTGCAGCAGGCCGTCAAGACCCATATCGGAAGCCTGAATTTTGGGATTTTTGCCTATGGGAAGAAGGAAGAGAGGGAAACCTGCACGCCTCATCTGTGCGTCCACGCCGGTATCCTGGAGGAAAGTCTTCCGGAGGCGGAGAAGCTTCTGGTGGAGCTTTTGACGAGGACGAGGTTTGACCAGAAGGACAGGATAAAGGAGATCGTCCTCCAGGCGGAGGAATCGGCAAAGCAGGGGGCCATCGGAAACGGGCACGGTCTGGGAATGACGGCCGTCCAGTCCCATTACACGGCCAAGGGGGCCGTCGCCGAGGCCGTGGGAGGCTATACCTCCCTGCAGTTTCTGCACCGTTTTGCGAAGGATTTTGACGGCGAGATCGAGAGCTTCCTGTCGCTGGCGGACAGGGTCCGGAGGGAATCTGTCTGCAAAAAGAGCATGACGGTGGGCGTCACCGCCTCCGGGGAGCCCTCCCTTCTCGGACTTCTTGAGGGGATTCCGGAGGGGACGGCGCTTCCGAAGTCTGCCGCTTATGGGATCAAGCTGCCGAAACAATTCGGCATCCGCATTCCCGCCCCCATCGCCTATGCGGTCCAGGGGAGCCATCTTACTTTCTTCGGGGAGGAATTTTCCGGGAGCCTGCGGATCGCCGCCCACATCCTCTCTTTGGGCTACCTCTGGAGCGAGATCCGGGTTCAGGGGGGCGCTTACGGAACGGGGCTTTCCGTCAATCAGACGGGCGGCATGACCTGCTATTCCTACCGGGATCCTTCTCCGGGGCGGAGTCTGTCCGTTTATCGGGAAATGGCGGCTTTTCTGGAAGATTTCTGCGAGGGGGACGAGGTACTGGACAAGTTCATCCTCGCCGCCGTGGCAGCCATCGAGCCCCTCCGGACTCCCGGGGAGGAGGGCATGGTGGCCGACAGCCTGTGGTTTTCCGGCATCACGGAGGAGGACATGAAAAAGCAGCGGAGGGAAATGCTGGAAACGGACCGCCCTGCGCTCCTTAGGTGGTGCGGCGTCCTGAGAAGGCTGGCTGGGGAAGGGGCGGTGTGCGTCGTCGGAAACGAGGAGGTCCTGGCAGCCTGCGGGGACCTGGAAGTCCGTGACCTGTAAATGTGATTTTGTCAACTGTGCGGCTGAATGTTTCGTATGCCTATTGTCTGCTACAAATGGCTGCTCCCTGACGGAGGCAGAATCAGTCTTTTGACCGCACAGGTAAGTCCGCCCAGGAAGTGCCCCGCTCCTTTTTGCCAGGCTCGCTCGGAGCCCCCGGCGGTGTTCCCCGCCAGAGCCTCCTATCGTCTGGCGGGGAACACCGCCGGGGGCCCTCTCGGACAATCCTCCGAAAAAGGATCGGGGCCCTTCCGTCACTCCAACTTTATAATGGAAGAAACTCCGGCTTCCGATTTTTAAAGACCGTGTAGTACCGGAAGCCGCAGCCCTTCAGAAGCTCCCCGACCTGGTCAAAATGATAGGCCACGTATTCCGGGACGTGGGCGTCGGAGCCGAGGGTCAGGATCTCGCCGCCCAGCTCCCGGTATCGCTTTAAGATCGCTTCTGTGGGGTGAGGGTGCCCCAGGCCGGCTTTGAAGCCGGCCGTGTTGCACTCGATCCCCTTTCCCTTCTCAACGAGTACTCTTAAGATTTCGTCGAACACGTCCCTGTATTTTTCATAGCTGTAGCAGGCATTCTTGTTGGGACCATATCGGACGACAAAATCCAGATGGCCGGCCACGTCAAAGCAGTCATGTGCGATGATATTTTTCAGCTCTTCTTCAAAATAGGAGCGATAGGCGTCCTCCTCCGGACGGCCCTCGTAAAAAATGGGATAGTAGGGGTCCATGCCGTCACAGAAATGGGTGGAGCCGATGATCAGGTCAAAGGAATTGCCGGCGGCGTATGCGGCCAGGTCGGTAGGAATGTCTGTCTGGAGCCCCAGTTCGACACCGATCCGCAGGTCGATCCGGTCCTGATATTTTTCCTTCAATGAAAGAAGGGCGCTCCAGTAGGTGTCCGTGTCAAAGGTGAAATCCATGACGTCGGGAGGCCCGTCAAAATCCTGATGGTCGGTGATGCAGAGGGCCGGCATTCCCAGAGCGATGGCCCGCTCAATTTGAAACGCTGGCGGCGTGTCGGAGTCGGCGGAGAAGCTGGTGTGGAGATGGGAGTCGATGTATGTGGACATGAGCAAGTTCCTTCTTTCCTGTAAGGGGACAATAATTTTTCCCGTAAGGGGACAATGTCTGTTCTGTTTTGTGTCTGCAGACAGAATAGAACAAAACGGGGGGAATGTCAATGGGGAGATGGTTCTGTTTCGGGGGAGGGGAGGCCGATGGGAAGAGAAAACTCTTTTCTTGAAAAAAGGCCCAAAATGTAATATAGTATGTATTACATGAGCCGGCATCAGGCAATAAAAACAGAGGAGAGGCATTATGACGAGGGAAGAGTTTCATGCGTTGACAGGACAGGAGATCGTGCTTTTGGACGGGGCCACCGGCTCCAACCTGATGGCGGCGGGGATGCCGAGGGGCGTCTGCACCGAGGAGTGGATCTGCGAACATCCCCAGGTGATCAAAGATTTACAGCGGGCATACAAGGAGGCCGGCTCCAGGATCGTGCTGGCGCCGACTTTTTCCGCCAACCGGATGAATCTGGAGGACCGGGGGCTGGGAGACCGGCTGGAGGAGATCAACCGGAAGCTGGTAGGGTTCACGAGGGAAGCGGTGGGGGAGGATTTCCTGGTGGGAGGGGATCTGACCACCACGGGAAAGACGGCGG
>CAJUOF010000195.1 GCA_910587905.1 uncultured Lachnospiraceae bacterium | reverse complement strand
TCTCTCCCTCTTCAAAACCTGCCTCTCCTTTCACATCCTGCTTCCCCGCCGTTCCATTTCCATCATTCCACCCTGGTCAGAAAGGTCATGGCCCCCTCGTCTCCGCCCGTCAGCATCAGATGCAGATCCCGGATCATCTCCCCGACAATGTCTGTCGCCTGGTAGAGAGACTTGCCCGTCGTCCAGACATTCCCCTCCTTCACCGCCCGAAAGTCCGCAAACAGCCCGCTTTTCGCCAAAAGCTCATCCAGACTTCCGATGGGTGCATCGATGGCCGCATTGTAGACCAGATAGTCCGCATCGACGGCTGTGGCATAAAACTCTTCCATACTTAGGGACACCGAAGCGCTGGTATATTCCTCCCCCAGAAGATTCGGGAAGGCATACCGTCCCCCGGCCAGCTCGATCATGCCGGGAATGTAGTCGTCCGCCCGGCGCACCACGGCAGAACCGTTGGTATTCATATAGAAATAAACCACTGTTTTTCCCGTGTTCCCGACATCCTCAAGCTCCTGGAGAACCTTCGTCTGTTCCTCAAAGAATGCCTCCGCCTCCGCTTCCTTCCCCGTGAGAACACCGTAAAGCTTGATCCATTCCGTCCGCCCCAGAGGATGCTTCTCATAGGTGGAGCGGTCGATGAACACCGGAATCCCCAGTTCCTCGATCATCTCTTTCACTTTGGGCGTGTGGAAGATCATCGTCGACTCCACCGCCAGATCACAGCCCTCGCCCACCAAAAGCTCATAATCCGGCTCGCTGTACTTGCCGGCAAAAATCATGTCCCCCCGCTCCATAGCCTCCACCGCATGGTCAATATACCAGCCCGATTCCCTGGTTCCCGTCATACGAATCCTGTCCAGACACTCCAGCGCATCGAACAGGGACATGGCCGAAGTAGCCGCCAGGTAGATGCGGTCAAAGGGCTGCTGCAGGACCACCACATCCTCCGAAAGCCCCTCAGGGACCTCCTTTCCCTCCGGCACCACCAGATATCTGGCGCTGTCATGCACATCGATCAGAGAATAACCGTCCCCATAACGGTACACGTCAAACGACTGGGCATAGGTGAGCGTCAGCTTCGACTCAAAGGTAAGCCCCGGAAGCTCCGGGACATCCTCCCCCGGTCCTTCCGCAAGGGATTCCGAGCCCTCCGCGGACGTCCCGGGCGCTTCCGATCCGGCCTCCCCGCCTGCCTTTCCGACCAAATCCAAAGCCGCCTCCGTGCCGGAAGACTCATCTGCCCCCGTTTCACCTCCGGCGGCCGAAGTCTGCTCCGTCCCGGCGTCAGGCGTCCCGCCGGCTGCCTCTTTGCTCCCGGCCAAACCACATCCAGAGACCAGCAAAATCATCGCCAGCAGAAGGGCAGGACACCGTCTGCCTCCATCCATCCGTCTTTCTCTCATCCTTCCGCTCTCCCCTCTGTCTTCTCCTTTGTTTCCGCTTTCTCGGCCGCTTTTACCGCTGCCTCGAAAAGCTCCTCCGCCTCTTTCTCTCGGTCAAACAGGACACCGTAAACCTTGATCCACTCATAGGAAGCCAGCTCCGTCTCTTCGTCCGCCGAACCGTCCAAAATTACAGGAATCGAGAGCATGGAAAAACGCTCCGTCAGCTTTTCAAATCGCTCCTTCTGTTCCTCAGAGCTCAGAGCCCTGTCCGCTGCATCTTCTTCAGCCTCCTCTGATTCCTTCGGAAGAACCTCCCCCGGAAGCAGGGCCAGGCCGCATTTCCTGCTCAAAAGAGTCTTAAAATCCGGTTCATGGAAGAGGCCGCCGAAGGCCACTTCCGCCTCTCCTGTTTTCACTTCCATCGCTTCCCCAAGGCTCTCCACCGGACACTCTTCTTTCTCAAATCCGACGGCCGTCACGACGTCCAATGTTCCAAGCTGCTCCAGTTTCATCAGTGCCTCCGATGAAGCCACATAAGTCTTTTCGGCCGGAAGGCGGATGATGACTGCTTCCTTTTCCAATCCCACCGGAAGCTCTGCGTCCTCCGGAACCAGCAGGTATTTCACCACCTGTTCCTGATAAAGCTTCGCCGTGAGCTCCCCGTCCGTCAAGATCACCCCGCCGTCTGCGCCATCCTCCTCCAAGGCTTCCTCGTCCGCCTCCGAAACGCTCTCTTCGCTGTCTTCCCCTGCCTCTTCCGACACTTTGAGCTCTCCCGGCGCATTCTCCTCCGGGAAATTCTCATCTCCGTCCTTCTCACCTCTCGTCAAGCCGATCTCCAGCAGCGTGATCCCGTCATTGTAATGATAAATCTTAAACTGCTCGGCATATTCCACCTTCGTCTCCGACTCGTAGGTGAGGCCCAGGATTTTCGGCGCTTCCTCATCTAACGTCTCCCCGGCAAGGCCGTTTACACCTCCCGCCTCCCCACCGTTTTCCGCCGCCGCCAGATAGATATAAATAGAATACACAATCTCATGGGAAGCAGACATTTTCGTCGTCATGCCAATGATGGTGTTGTTTTTGTTTAACTCCACCGGAATCACGAAGGTGGAGGTTCCCCCGCCGACGGAACCGCTGTACCGGTTTCCGTTGGCTTTGAGATATGTATAAGAATCACTGCTAAACACGAGGGTCGCATAGGCGCGTCCTCTGGTCACGGTAATCTTCGGACAGGTAATATTCACTCTTCCCGTGCCGCCGGACCAGGAGAATTTATCCGGTTTGTAAACTCCGTCCGGAAGTGTCACCGAACTGTCCACCTGCCTCGTGGAACCGTTCACATCCGACTCATAGGCAGATTCCGCATCCGCCGTATGGTCTGCGGCGGGCGGCTTCGTCTGGCTGCCATTATCCCCCGGCTTCTCCTGTCCGCCCGGCTGTTCCGTCCCGCCGGAAAGCTTCAAGGCGCCTTCCGTTTGGAAGGTGAG
>CAJUOF010000194.1 GCA_910587905.1 uncultured Lachnospiraceae bacterium | reverse complement strand
TTACCATGTCGGAGCGGACGGTGGGGCGGACCTTTGACCGGCTGTTTGAGGAGAATAAGGAACGGCGGATCATTGTGGCCACCTTTGCCTCCAACGTGGACCGAGTCCAGCAGATCATCAATTCTTCCTATAAATATGGAAGAAAGGTGGTTGTGGAAGGGCGAAGTATGGTGAATATCATCGGCATCGCCACGGAGCTTGGCTATATCCAGATTCCAGAGGGAACTCTGGTGGATATTGCCCATCTGGGAAATTATCCGCCTGAGAAGACGGTGCTCATCACCACGGGGAGTCAGGGGGAATCCATGGCAGCTCTCTCCCGGATGGCAGCGGACATTCATAAAAAGGTTTCCATCAGTGCCAATGACGCGATCATTTTCAGCTCCACGCCCATTCCCGGAAATGAGAAGGCGGTGGCCCAGGTGATCAATGAGCTCTCTGCCAAGGGAGCCAAGGTGATCTTCCAGGATACCCATGTGTCGGGACACGCCTGTAAGGAAGACCTGAAATTGATTTATTCCCTGGTGAAGCCGAAGTTTGCCCTTCCGGTTCACGGAGAATACCGCCATCTGATGGCGCAGGCGGAGATCGCCCACGAGATGGGAGTGCCGAAGGACAATATTTTTATCATGCGTTCCGGTAACGTGATGGAGCTTTCTGAGGAGGGCGCCCGTGTGACCGGGAATGTGACGGCAGGGCCGGTCTTGGTGGACGGGCTCGGCGTCGGTGATGTGGGGAACATTGTCCTCAGAGACCGGCAGAACCTGGCCCAGAACGGCATTATTATCGTGGTTCTCACTCTGGACCGCCACAACAATCAGCTCATGGCCGGGCCGGATATTGTCTCCAGGGGCTTTGTCTATGTCAGAGAGTCGGAGAATCTCATGGAGGAGGCCCACTCAGTGGTGGAGGATGCGGTCTGGAAGTGTCTGGACAAGCGGGTCAATGACTGGGGGAAGATCAAGGCAGTCATTCGGGACAGCTTAAGTGATTATATTTGGAAAAAGATGAAGAGGAATCCCATGATCCTGCCGATCATTATGGAGATCTGAGTATGGGTACACGTGTGTTTCGAACGGTCGTCAATGTCGTTGTGCTGGCGGCGATCGTATCCTGTCTGTTTTTGCTGGCAGCCAGAGCCTATGGTTTCGGGAAAGCTGTTTTTGACGAGCGGGCAGGGACAGCCAAAAATCCTCGCGCAGTTCGGTTTGTGCTGAAGGAGGGAAATACCATCGGCCAGGTGGCTGACGTGCTGGAGGAAGAGGGATTCATCGACAATCGTTTGGTGTTCATTGTGCAGAAGTTTTTTTATGACTGTGATCTGGTGCCGGGGGAATATCGGCTGAATACCAACATGACAGGGAAGATGATTCTCGATATTCTGTCCGGAGCTGCGGTGGAGACGGAGGACGCCTCATGATGGACGAGGAGCGGTTATCCGTATATCTGCGTTCTCTGGAACAGGACGAAGATGGAGTTTTGGAGGAAATTGCAAGGGAGGCGGCGGCCTCCTTTGTTCCGATTATCCGGAAGGAGACAGGGAGCCTCCTGAAGACGTTGATCGCTTTAAAACGGCCGGAGCGGATTTTGGAGGTGGGGACGGCTACTGGCTATTCGGCGCTTCTCATGAGTACGGTTATGCCGGAGGGGAGCGAGATTATCACCATTGAAAAGTATGAGAAACGAATTCCCATCGCCAGGGAGAATTTCAGACGGGCGGGGAGAGAGAATGCAATCACCCTCCTTGTGGGAGATGCGGCCCAGCTCTTGGAAACACTTCGGCCGCCCTTTGACTTTGTGTTTATGGACGCGGCCAAGGGACAATATCTCACCTTTCTGCCCCAGGTGCTCCGGCTGCTTTCCGTTGGCGGTGTGCTGGTCTCCGACAATGTACTGCAGGGCGGGGAGCTTTTGGAATCGCGATTTGCGGTGGAGAGAAGAAAGCGGACCATCCATGCCAGAATGCGGAAATACCTTTATGTGTTAAAGCACACGGAGGGGCTGCAGACTGCAGTGCTCCCGGTGGGAGATGGAGTGACTGTCAGTGTAAAGACAGGGGAGACAGCGGGGAGAGGGGAAGGCTGATGAGAGGAACAGGGAGCAGACGAAAACCGGAGCTTCTGGCGCCGGCGGGAAGCTTGGAGGTTCTCCGGACGGCGGTCCGTTACGGAGCCGATGCCGTGTATATTGGCGGGGAAGCCTTTGGACTTCGGGCCAAGGCGAAAAATTTTTCCATGGAAGACATGGCAGAGGGAATCCGCTTCGCCCATGAGAATGGAAGACGGGTCTATGTGACAGCCAATATTTTGGCCCACAACGAGGATCTTCCGGAGGCCAGGCGATATTTTGAAGAGCTTAGGGCCATTGGTCCGGATGCCCTGATCATTTCGGATCCGGGAATTTTTGCCATTGCAAGGGAGACTGCTCCGGAGCTGGAGATCCATATCAGTACCCAGGCCAACAATACCAATTATGGGACGTATCAGTTTTGGCACAAGCTGGGGGCTAAGCGGGTGGTTTCCGCCAGAGAGCTCTCTTTGGCGGAGCTCTCGCAGATTCGCCGGAGGATT
This sequence comes from uncultured Lachnospiraceae bacterium, assembly GCA_910587905.1. Classification (GTDB taxonomy): domain Bacteria; phylum Bacillota; class Clostridia; order Lachnospirales; family Lachnospiraceae; genus Lientehia. Next base: position 470 of record CAJUOF010000194.1, on the reverse strand, counting down.
CCTGAAGAGATGGAGATGGAGACCTTTATCCACGGGGCCATGTGCATCTCCTATTCGGGACGGTGCCTGCTCAGCAATTATTTCACCGGACGCGATGCCAACCAGGGGGCCTGCACCCATCCCTGCCGTTGGAATTATGCGGTCATGGAGGAGAGCCGGCCGGGAGAATATCTGCCTGTCTATGAAAATGAGAGAGGGACATTTCTCTTCAATTCCAAAGATCTCTGCATGATCGAGCATATTCCGGAGCTTCTTAAGACGGGGATTGACAGTTTGAAGATCGAGGGAAGGATGAAAACGGCTCTCTATGTGGCGGCGGTGGTCCGGACCTACCGGAAGGCCATCGACGATTGTCTGGAGGACGAGGCGCTTTATCGAAGCCGGATGGGATGGTATCAGGCGGAGGTTGAAAAGTGTACCACCAGACCCTTTACCACCGGATTTTTTTTCGGAAAGCCGGGAGCCGATAC
>CAJUOF010000193.1 GCA_910587905.1 uncultured Lachnospiraceae bacterium | reverse complement strand
GTAGCTGCGGCGGTGATTGTCTATGACTGGAAACGGAAGGGAGGAGGAATTCATTTTGGAGGCTTACGTGAGCATAAGCAGAGTTTACCTGAAGCATCATTTTAAGTTTCATCTGCTGGCGGCGGCGCTCTTATTCTGTCTGATGCCGTTTCTCATGAGCACGGAGAATCTGGGCCCGGAGGAATCGGCCAGAACATTGGAATCCTATGCGGCTCTTTTGGGAGTGGTGCTTCTGGTCCCGGTCTTTTTGGCGGATCTGGACCGGGATACCAGGGACCTGCTCCGCTCAAAGCGGCTGTCCTTTAGTCACGTCCATGGGGTCCGGGTTCTCATCGGCCTGGTCTTCCTGGCTGCGGCGGAGCTTCTCTGTGTCCTGTTTTTGAAGGGCTGCGGCTGTCGTTTCCCTCTGTGGAGCTATTTCTTTGGCGTCTTGGCCGGGGCCGTCTTCCTTGGCGGCCTGGGAATGGCCGTCTACAGCCTGACGGATAATCCCGCCGTGGGCTACATGGTGCCGTTGGTCTACTATGCGGTCAATTTCGGCGGCGATCGGTATGTGAAAAATTTTTATCTCTTTTCCATGGCTCAGGGAGATTTCACTCCCAAGTATTTTCTCGCCGCCGCCGGGCTTTTGCTCCTCGCCCTCGGAGTTCTCTGGAGGCGGTGGCGGCCGCACCCGTCAACTCCGCTTTAGCACGTTGAACCACAACACTTTAATGTATTGACTTTCCCCGCTTTTTGTAGTATGCTGTTAAGCGGCGTTAAAACAAGCCTGAAATTCAAAAAGAGAGGAAGTATCATGTTATGAAAAGGAAAGCAGTGGCACTTATGACGGCGGCCCTTCTGGCCGTGAACCTTCTTGCGGCCTGCGGCGGAGATTCAGGGGAGACGAAGGGCGCAGAGACAGATGCGGCGACGGAAGCGGTCGACGTGAAATCGGAGGAGACTAAGGGCAGTGAGACGGAAGCAAACGAGACGACGGCAGCCGGCGAGACCAAGGGCGAGGCGGCGGCAAGCGGCGAGACCGTGAAGATCGGCGTGGTGCAGCTTACGGAACATCCGGCCCTGGATGCGGCCTATGATGGATTTGTGGAGGCCCTCAAGGAAGCCGGCTATGAGGAAGGCAAGAACTTGGAGCTCGATTTCAACAATGCCCAGGGTGACGTTTCCAACTGTGAGACCATTGCCAATAAGCTTGTGAACGATAAGAACGACCTGATCCTGGCGATTGCGACTCCGGCGGCCCAGGCAGTGGCGGGCAAGACCACGGAGATTCCGATTCTGGCGACGGCCGTCACGGATTTTGCGGAGGCGGGACTGGTGGACAGCAACGACGCCCCCGGAACCAACGTATCCGGTTCTTCCGATATGAACCCGGTGGAAGAGCAGATTTCCTTGCTGCAGGAACTTCTTCCCGATGCCAAGAAGATCGGCATCATGTACTGCTCCTCGGAGGACAACTCCATTCTTCAGGCAGACATGGCAAAAGAGGTCTGCAAGGCGAAAAACCTGGAGTATGAAGAGTACACCGTATCCGACTCCACCATGATCCAGTCGGTGACGGAGTCCATGATCGGCAAGGTGGATGCTGTTTACATTCCCACGGACAATCTGCTGGCGGAGGCCATGGCGACGGTCACCATGATCACCAATGAGAATGGGCTTCCCTGTATCGTAGGTGAGGAGAACATGGTGAAAAACGGCGGCCTGGCTACCTACGGACTGGATTATTTCGCATTGGGTAAGCTGGCCGGCAACATGGCAGTGGATATTATTGAGAACGGAACGGACGTGAGCACCATGCCTGTTCAGTACATCAGCGCCGAGGACTGCAGTCTGGCTGTGAATTCCGAGGCGGCCACGGATCTGGGCGTGAGCCTGGACGGCGTCATGGACCGGGCGGAGGATCTGGCAGAGTAATTCAGAAAGAACGTCGGGGAGGAGAAAGACCGTATGGGGATTATATTGGCGATTCAAGGCGCCGTGAGCCAGGGGATCCTTTGGGGGATCATGGCGCTTGGCATTTATCTGACTTATCGGATACTGGATGTGGCAGATCTGACCGTGGACGGAAGCTTTGCCCTGGGCGGCTGCGTCTGCGCTGCCATGATCACGGCGGGGGTAAGCCCCTGGCTGTCGCTGGTGGCGGCTGTGATCACGGGGATGTTGGCGGGTTATGTGACGGGGCTTTTGCATACCAGGTGTGAGATTCCGGCGATCCTGGCCGGGATCCTCACCCAGATCGGCCTTTATTCCATCAATCTGCGCATCATGGGGAGGTCCAACACGCCGCTTCTAAAATCGCCGACGATTTTCAAACAGCTGATGGAGTTGACCGGACTGGGGCAGAGTTGGATGTCCATGATCGTGGGGATGGTTTTTGTGGCGGCGTTAATTGCCCTGTTATACTGGTTTTTCGGCACGGAGATCGGCTCGGCCATCCGGGCCACAGGCGACAATGAGCACATGGCTCGTTCCCTGGGGATGAACACCAACCGGAACAAGGTATTTGGTCTTGCCTTAAGCAACGGCCTGGTGGCCCTTTCCGGGGCGCTGGTGACTCAGAGCCAGGGGTATGCGGACGTGAAGCAGGGTACGGGAGCCATTGTCATCGGTCTGGCTTCGATCATCATCGGCGAGGTGATTTTCGGAAAGAAGACCAGTTTCGGGACGAAGCTGTTGTCGGTGGTGGTCGGCTCGGTGCTTTACCGGATCATCGTGGCGGTGGTGCTCCAGCTTGGCCTGAATACGGACGACTTAAAGCTTCTGACGGCCGTTCTGGTGGCGGCGGCCCTGACGGTGCCGGTGCTTCTGGAGAAGAGAAGGCGGGCGGCGGCCTACGACCCGATGACGAACGGCGGCGCCGGGAAAGGAGGGGAGTGACCCATGCTTAAGATCAGCCATGTGAGCAAAACCTTTAATCCCGGGACGGTCACGGAGAAACAGGCCCTCAGGGACCTGAACCTGCATCTTCTGCCGGAGGACTTTGTCACCATCATCGGCGGAAACGGGGCCGGAAAGTCCACGATGCTCAATATGATCGCCGGAGTGCATCCCATTGATTGCGGGACCATTTACCTGGACGGCGTGAACATTTCCCGCCAGCCGGAGTTTAAGCGGGCCGCTCTTTTGGGACGGGTGTTCCAGGATCCCATGATGGGAACGGCGGCGGGCATGCAGATCGAGGAGAACATGGCCCTGGCCCACAGAAGGGGGCGCAGACGGGGACTCAAATGGGGCGTCACGAAGCAGGAGAAGGAGATTTTCCACGAGGAGCTAAAACGGCTGGGCCTTGGCCTGGAGGAGCGGATGACCGCCAAGGTGGGGCTTCTCTCCGGCGGGCAGAGACAGGCGCTGACCCTTCTGATGGCGACCCTCCAGAAGCCAAAGCTTTTGCTCCTCGACGAGCACACGGCGGCCCTGGATCCCAGGACGGCGAGGAAGGTCTTAAGCCTGACGGAGGAGATGGTCACGGAAGCACGGCTGACGGCGCTCATGGTGACCCACAACATGAAGGACGCCCTCCGTCTCGGAAACCGCCTGATCATGATGCACGACGGGCAGATCATTTACGACGTGCGGGGCGAGGAAAAGAAAAAACTCAGGGTGGAGGATCTTTTGAAGAAGTTCGAGGACGCCAGCGGCGGCGAGTTCGCCAATGACCGGATGATGCTGTCCGAATGACATGGTCCGGGAGAAACGGATAGGGAAATCTATGCGGGAGACAGATGGAAAAACACGTCTGTCTCCCGCTTTCTATGGCTCCGTCCTAAATTTTCAGCGTCCCCCGGCGGACAAGCTCCGCCTTTACCGTGGGCCAGGCGTCAAGATTGGTGTGGGGAAAGAACTTGGCGGCCTGCATCCGGGGGACGAAATCCTCCACCGTGGCGAACTGGAGGTAGTGCATGTTGGGGAGAATGCGGTCAAACTGCTCCATGAGGGTCCGGTCGGTGAGGAGGGCGCAAGCGCCTTTTAAGGAGCCATTCCCCATGGAGACAAAACGTCCCCTCGGCAGGTCCGGGTAGAGGCCGATGGTGATGGCCGATTCCAGGTTCAGGTGTTTTCCGAAGGAGCCGGCCATGTAGATTCGGTTCACCTCGCCGGCCGAGATTCCCGTCTCGGACAGGAGGCAGTCCACCATGGTGGCGGCTGCGGCCTTGGTGTCCAGGAAGCTCAGGATGTCGGCCTGGGAAAAATACCGGTCTTCGCCGTCCTCCGTCTCGCTTCCCCAGCCATAGACGAAGGCCGGCTCCCCGTCTTTTTCTATGATCCGTGCGGATTTTTCTTCTTGCAGGGCTCCCTGCAGATCCATCCATCCGTTTAACAACAGTTCCGCCAGAAGGTCCACGATCCCAGAACCGCAGATGCCTTTTATGGGGGCGTTTTCGATGGTGGTGACGGTGAGGCGGCCGTCCTTTATGGACACGGCATCCACGGCTCCGGCCTCGGCCCGCATGCCGTACTTGCTGATGCCGCCCTCCAGGGCGGGGCCGGCCGCACCCGCTCCCGCCACGAGAAATTCGCAGTTTCCCACCGCCATCTCCCCGTTGGTGCCGATGTCGATGTAGAGGGAGATTTCCTCGTTTTTCATGATGTCCGCCGCCAGGAGGCCGCTTATGATGTCGCCGCCCAGATAGTTGGCGGCGGAGGGGATGCAGTAGACCAGCCCGTCGAAGGGGAGGGCGAGCTCCCTCCCGTGAATGAAGCCGCCGTCGTTGAATACGGGGGCGAAGGGGGCCATGAACACGGGGAAGGCGTCGATCCCCAAAAGAAAGTGGACCATGGTGGTGTTTCCTCCGACCACCAGGAGGGGGCATCCGGACACGTCGACACCGGTCTTTTTCGCAAGCCGCTCCATCAGCTCGGAAAGGGTGGTCGTGGTGGCGGCCTGCAGTTCTTGTCTTTCAGCGTCGCCGGCCCGGGTGTGGAAGATGCGGGTGAGAATGTCGGTGCCGTAGGCGATCTGCCGGTTGAAACATCCTTCTTCCCCTAAGATCTCACCGGTGTTCAGGTTCATCAGCCGCATGACCACGGTGGTGCTTCCCAGGTCTGCGGCCAGTCCGTAATGGCGGCCGGAGGTGTCTCCGGCCTCTATGGAGGCGACCTGCCATCCCTTTCCCGTAAAAACAAGGCTGACGGTTATGTGCCAGTCCTGTTCCCGGAAGGCGGGATAATCCCGTTTCAGGACATAATAAGGAAGGGCGACTTCCGGATATTCCGGCCGGAGGGCGGATAGGAGACGCTCGGCATCGGCCATGGTGTCGCCCTCGGAGGGCGGGGTGAGCGCCAGAAAGAGTTTGCGGCTCATGGCTAATTCCCGTGAGAAGGCGGGGGAAAGGGCACTGGTGCCGGCGTTTTTAATGGAATTTGTCATGGGTATGCCTCCTGTCGATGATCCTTTAAAATAGTTATAGTGTAACACATTTACAACTTGTTTACAAAGAGAATTGCGGCGGGGCGGGAGAAATGTGTTAGAATAAAGAGAAGATTGGATATGCGGGGGATGTGTAATGGAAAATCGCATTTTGATCGTGGAGGACAATCCAGCGATCTTGGAGCTTTTGGAGATGAATCTTTCGGTGGCCGGCTATAGGACGGAGTGCTGCGGGGATGGGGAGTCGGCCTTGGCTTTTTGCAGGGAAGGAAAGGAGTTTGACCTGGCCCTGGTGGATGTGATGCTGCCGGGAAGGGACGGCTTTTCGCTTCTTCCGTCTTTTCGAGAGCGGGGAATTCCGGTGATCTTTTTGACGGCCAAGGACGATGTGGTGTCCAAGGTGCGGGGACTAAAGGGCGGGGCGGAGGATTATATCGTGAAGCCCTTCGAGGTGTTGGAGCTTTTGGTACGGGTGGAGAAGGTGCTGGAGCGGACGGGGCGTCTGCAGAGGGTTTTGAAGGCCGGGGATGTGGAGATTTTTCTGGAGAGCCGCACAGTCCTGCGGGCGGGGGAAGAGATTCATCTGAAACCGCTGGAATATGACCTTCTGGTGCTCTTTGCCAGAAATAAGAACGTGACGTTTTCCAGGGAGCGGCTGCTCAGGGAGGTGTGGGGAGATCTGTACATTGGGGAGACCAGGACTGTAGATGTCCATGTGGGCCAGCTTAGGAAGAAGCTTGGAGACTGGGGGCTGATCCGGACCATACCGAAGATCGGCTACCGGCTGGAGGAACGGGGATGAGGCTGTATCAGAAGATCATGGCGCTTATCTTTGTGATCCTGGTAGGCTGCGGCATTCTTTGCGGCTGGCTTTTGGGGGCGGCCTATGAGAAGCGGCAGATGTCCCGGGCCGCAAAGGTCATGGTCAGGGGTTTTGAATCGGCCAGATATGCGATGGAATGGATCTGCGAGGAAGAGCCTTCCGCCAAGGCTTCCGGGGAAACCTTCCGCAGCCTGATGGAACGGCT
>CAJUOF010000192.1 GCA_910587905.1 uncultured Lachnospiraceae bacterium | reverse complement strand
CGTTATGGGATCTTAGCTCAGCTGGGAGAGCATCTGCCTTACAAGCAGAGGGTCATAGGTTCGAGCCCTATAGGTCCCGTCTAGGTTTATTGTGCCGGCGTGGCGGAACTGGCAGACGCCCGGGACTTAAAATCCCGTGGGTAGCGATACCCGTACCGGTTCGATTCCGGTCGCCGGCATTATTTCGGAGATTCAAATGCGAAATTTGTGCTTGCAATTTCTGGAAAATCTGCTATAATTGTTTATTGTTGATATGCGGCAGTAGCTCAGCTGGATAGAGCACTTGGCTACGGACCAAGGTGTCGGGGGTTCGAATCCTCTCTGCCGCGTGAAAAATCCTGCATTGCAGGATTTTTTTGGCGAAAAAGTATTTCTTGTCAGGATTATGGGGTTCGGTTTTACGATAAACATGCATACAGTTCTCTAAATTCTTTCTCTGAAAGTCTTAACTCCGCTTTGTTATAAAAAGGAGCGCCATCTCTGATTCCGAATAATTCCAATTGGGTACACAATTGTTAATAATACCGGAACAGGTGGAGGAGCTCCTCCTGGCTGTGAAGTCCCAGTTTTTTTAGAATGCTACTTTTTTGGTTGGCGATGGTTTTGTTGGAGGAGCGCAGGGTAATATCTGCTCCCAACATTAACTCCAGGACTGTCTGTTCCGCAGTGGACAAATCCGATAAGATCAGAGAGCGGATCAGGGCGAGCTGTGGGGTCGGTCCGGCGGACATTCGTCTCAAGGCATCCGGAAGGATCTCAAACTGGCTTTTGAACAGATAACCAGAGGCAAAAGTCTGTTTGCAGGCATTGACAACGATGGAAGTGTCCTCATAGCCGCTTAGGATTACCAATCGGGCATCTGTCTCCAGGCGGACACGTCGACCGGCCAGAATGCCATCCGAGGGAGAGGAAGACAGATTCAGATCCATGAGTACCAGATCCGGCTTTAGGTCCGGAAGCTTTTGAAAGGCCTCTGCTTCGCTGCCCGCATGCCCGATCACGGCGATGTCCTCTTCCCGGTTTAAAGTCGTGTGAATTAAAAAGGAAAAATCGGAATCATCCTCCACAGTAAAAATTCGCAGTTTTTTTGTCTTAAGAAAATCAGATTCCATCATATTCGGAACGCTCCTGTTTTTTATAATAGAACTCTTACTTTTATAGGATCAAGACTCACTATATAGGAGGATCGGATTCCTTTTTTTTTTCTACATATTTCCAGGGAAAGCAGAGGGAAAATATGCTTCCGACATTTGGAGAAGAGCTCACAGTAATCTGCCCGCCGTGCTTTTTGATGACCCGTCTGCAGAAATAGAGTCCCAGCCCCATATGTCCATCGGAAGAAGGTTTCGTGCTAAAATAAGGCTCAAAGAGTTTTGAACGCAGATCAGATGAAATTCCTTTTCCCGTGTCAGAGAAGGAAATGCAGAGCTGTTTTTTTCCGGAGGAGGGGGCGGATTTGATGGAAAGCCTTCCCAAACCGTCCATGGCATCGACTGCATTGTTGATTAGATTGTTGAAGACCTCCAGCATGGCGTCACGATCGCACAGAAGAAACAAATTTTGGCAGCAAGAAATGTCCAGGGAGATGCCTGGGTGAAGGCGGGAAAATCCATCGGTGCAGGTGATCAGGAGCTGTTGTACAGAACAGGGTTCTTTTTTTAAACGAATTTCCTGAGAATAAGCCTGCATTTTTTCGATGCAGTTCTTTAAATGATCCGATGAACGAAGGATAATGCGGGCGTATTCGTTGCTCTCTTCGGCAAAATCAGAAAATTCCAGACTTTTCGCACACCAATCGATTTTTGCCAACTCATTTTTGCATAAATGTCGGATACATCTGGCGCTTTGACTCATCATTTGCCCATCCTTGTCCCAATCGAAGACCTCGTGCCGAAATCTGGTTCCCATAATTCCGTCACGGAAGGCGCGGCAGAGAAAATAGATTAATAAAACCAAGAGAATCAGAAAATTTCCTTGCCAGGCTTTGAAGAGATGGTGCAGATTCAGGGAATGGACCAAGAGGGCGCTTATAACCCAGTACCAAATGGGGATCAAAGTAAAAAGTGCGACTACTTTTTTTTGACGGTAATAAGGTTCCTGCCGTTCTCTGTACAGAGTGTGAAGGAACAGCCAAGTCAGAATCAGCGCATAGATCAGGTTGTATACAGTGATGACCGGGAAGAAGGGGCGGTCATGAAGCTGAAAATATCTGGTTTTGGGATAGGGATACAGAAAACCCATAAAGATACCAGGAAGGAATACACAGGGTCTTAGCCAGAGAAAGAGTCTAGGGAAAGCGTCATCCACACGGGCAAAATACATACCGAGTACAAGTGCTGCGGGCATGGAAAAATAGTAGAAGAATGCCGTCAGGGAGGAATAAAAGGCAAAGGCCCTGGTTTCCGTGATCAGAGAAGGAAAAACCTTCATCAGAGAAGGGCACAGGGTAAAATAGAGATATTCCTTCAGAACGCCGATGCTAAAGATCATACCGGTGATAAAACACCAACGGTTCAGCATATTTTCAGGATTTCCGAGGCGAATAATGAAAAAAAGCATCCAGATGACGAGGGTAAAAAGGAGCAGAAACTCACCGGGGAGACCACCTTGCGGTTCAATCGACATGACAGAATAGACCTCCTTTGTGGTGAGATAATGCACAATTATTCACAGTCTACCACATATGTCGCTGAGGGGCAAGCTGATTTTAGTTTCCGGATGCCTAAAATTTTTAGGAAAAAAGCGACAACCATTCCGTTGTCGCAGTGTTTCTGCACAGACCTGTGCAGAGGGAGTATGTGGCAGATGTGTGGAATTCTACTCTAAAATGACGGTAAAGGGACCGTCGTTCAACAATTCTACGTCCATGTGGGCGCCGAAGATCCCGTGTTCTACAACGGGGATCTCTTCCCGGCATTTTTCCATGAAATACTCATACAAGGCTTCGGCCGCCTCGGGCTTTGCCGCCGCCGAAAAACCGGGACGGTTTCCATGGCGGCAATCCGCGTAGAGGGTAAACTGGGAGACCACTAAGAGGGAGCCGCCCACATCCTTTAAGGAACGGTTGATTTTCCCATTCTCATCGGAAAAGATGCGGAGATTTACAAGTTTTTTTGAGATTCGGTCGGCTTCTGCCTTGGTATCTCCTTCGCCGACACCCAGAAGTACCAAAAAGCCCTGCTCGATCCGGCCGACGGTCTGGCCGTCTACAGTTACAGAAGCGTGCCTGACACGCTGAATCACTGCTTTCATATCAAATCATCCTCCAATGTTTCATTTGCTATGTTTACCGTCGCCTGGAAAGGCTGTAAATGATGAGCAGGATAATGGCCCAGACCCAGACTCCATGGAAAGAGAAGAGGAGGGAGAAGGCGGCCCGGAAGGTAAAAAACAGAACCGTACCGATCAGAAAAAGGACCAGAAACAGAACCCCGAACACCACCCATTTGTTGATGTGAAAGGCGCCCCGGACAGGTTCCTCATCATTGGTTTCGGAGTAGTCTTCATAGATATCCGAGTATCCGGAGGACTGGCGTCTGCGGCCGCTTCGGGAGGATTCTTCCGCATCAATGATGGTTCTGGCCAACAGTCTGGGATCACCGAGTTCCTCCAACACATCCCGCCAAAGCCGGCCCTTTTGAATCTCGTCATAAATATAAGTATCGTAATAATTCAGGTTTTCCGTCACCACATGGGGCGGCACCTGGCCGTTTAGGGCTCTTTTCAGTGTATCTAAAAATTCTCTTTGCGTCATAAAAAAATCTCCATAAAAGGAAAGAGAAAACCATAGGGGAATCATAGTTTTCTCTTTGAAGGGAGTATAAATAATTAATAAGGGGTTAAATCTGAAAAAGAATCTGCAAGCAAATTCCCTTTCGCTATTTATTATAATCAGGTCATTTTTAATTGTCAAGATTTTTCTTTCAAAAAATGAATAAAAGATCAGGATGTGAAGGATACTAACGAGGCAAGATCAATTTATGACAGGAGGGACAAGATCATGGCGAATAGCAAAAATTATTCGAACACCCAGGAAAACTATTCTCAGAATAGCTCCCAGAACAACTCTCAGAACGGAACCTCTCAGAACAGCCAGAGGAATTCCCAGAAGAACAGCACGAACAGTTCCAAGAATGATTCTCAGAACTGCCACAGCCAGAATAATTCTCAGAACTG
>CAJUOF010000191.1 GCA_910587905.1 uncultured Lachnospiraceae bacterium | reverse complement strand
GTCTGACTTCCCTGAGCCCCAGAGCTCTCTCCCTCCTCCGCCGTGCCCCGAGTCACCTGGATCGTGTATCTGGCAGACGTCACTCCGTCCGCGGCCGTCACCTTGATAATCACGGAATTGACTCCCGCCTTCAAGCCGGAATTTCCCGCAATCACAGCCTTTGCGCCGCCATCGGTGGTCTGTGCATTCACCAGGAGCTTATCACAGTCCTCCCCCACCTCCACGCTGTACTCGTAACAGTCGGAGGAAAACTCCGGCGACAAAGTGCCGGGCGATACCTCCAGGGAGGCAAGGGTGGCATCCCCGGTCCCTCCTGTAGCAAATACCGCACTGCCAAAACCAGCCAATGTCATCGCACTTATTATAAGAATGGAAAGATAGTTCCTAATCCGTTTTTTCATCATATATCTCCTCAGACCGCCAATCCGGTCTCGATTCCCCGTATGTACCATTTCCACATTTTATATCCCGCCATGCGGCGGTTGTCCCGTTTATTATAAGATTGGCCGGGGCCGTTGTCAACCGACCAGACAAAAATAGGAAAACTTTAAGAAAAGATTTCCTTTTCTTTTTATTCTTTTTCTTCTATACTATAACCTATGAACGCAACCAAGGAGGTTCCCATGATCGCATTAAGCATTCCCGAGCGGAAGGATTTCACATCCAAGCTCTTTTTACAGAATACCTTCGATTCGTTCCTCGTGGCCCGGGCGTCCTTCACCACCGGCACCTCCGTCTCCATCGACGGAAACCTCCACAAGGACTATTTCACGGACGCCGAATGGGAATCCATGGAACAGCACGACCTGGCCCGCTGGTCCCTCTTAAAACCCCTCTGCTTTCAGATCATTAAGGGCAGCCGGCTGCCGGAGCAGTTTAAGATCGTCTTCGTCCTCTCCAGGGCCAACACGGAAAAACTGCTTGCGGACGGAGGGCTCTCCTTCTCCGCCGAGCAGGTGGGCGGCCTCTTCTTAAACGTCCGCTACGACCAGGGCGCCCTCACCTGTACCACCGGAGTTTCCTTCACCTCCTTCGTCATGGACAAAACCCTGGAGCGGGCCTGGGACGACATGGTGAAGCGCTTCTTCAAATCCCGGGAGATCATCTGGGAAGAGACGTAAAATCCTTCGCTTTTCTTTCACGCCCGCACATTGTTAGCACTCATTTCGATTGAGTGCTAATTTTCTCTTGACTTTTACAAATCCAGGTATTACAATGTAGTCTATGAAACGTCCGGAGCCGGGCGGAAGCCCCCTCTTTTCCGGACACAGAATAAAAAAGAACAGAGAACAAAGAAAGGCGTGACTGATATGGCAGAGAAACAGGGCAATTTATCCATCAACAGTGAAAACATATTTCCGATCATCAAAAAGTGGCTGTACAGCGACCACGACATTTTTTACCGGGAGCTCATCTCCAACGGCTGCGACGCCATCACCAAATTAAAGAAGCTGGACATGATGGGAGAATTCGAGACCCCCGAGGACACCGAGTTCAAGATCACCGTAACGGTCGACCCGGAGGAGAAGACCATCTCCTTCACGGACAACGGCCTGGGCATGACCTTTGAGGAACTGGACGAGTACATCAACCAGATTGCGTTCTCCGGTGCAAAGGATTTCCTGGAGAAATACAAAGACAAGACCAACGAGGATCAGATCATCGGCCATTTCGGGCTGGGCTTCTACTCGGCGTTCATGGTGGCCGACCGGGTGACCATCGACACCAAGTCCTACAAGGCGGACGCTCCCGCCGTCCACTGGGAGTCGGAGGGCGGCCAGGAATTTTCCATGGCGGAGAGCGACAAGGAGGGCTTCGGCACCACCATCACCCTGTATCTCAACGAGGACAGCGTGGAATTCTCCAACGAGTACAAGGCCAGAGAAGTCCTAAACAAATACTGCTCCTTCATGCCGGTGAACATTTATCTGGAGAAAGCGAACGCTCCCCAGGAGTTTGAAACCGTCGACCTGGACGAGGTGACCGACAAGGACGTGGTGGTGGAGCGCATCGTGGAGGAAGCCAAGACGGAGGAAAGAGAGAACGAGAACGGCGAGAAGGAAGTTGTCGAGGTTTCTCCCAGAAAGGAGCGGGCCAAGATCAACAAGCGCCCCGTCCCCTTAAACGACATCCATCCCCTCTGGACCAAGCATCCCAACGAGTGCACCGACGAGGAGTACAAGAAGTTTTACCGCACCGTGTTCAACGACTACAAGGAGCCCCTGTTCTGGATCCATCTGAACATGGACTATCCCTTCAATTTAAAGGGCATCCTGTATTTCCCGAAGATCGCCTCCCAGTACGAGAGCATCGAAGGCACCATCAAGCTCTACAACAACCAGGTGTTCGTGGCGGACAACATCAAGGAAGTGATCCCGGAGTTTTTGATGCTCTTAAAGGGCGTCATCGACTGCCCCGACCTGCCCTTGAACGTCTCCAGGAGCGCCCTGCAGAACGACGGCTTCGTGAAGAAGATCTCCGACTACATCACCAAGAAAGTGGCGGACAAGCTGACCGGCATGTACAAGGTGGAGAAGGAAAACTACGAGAAATACTGGGACGACTTGAGCCCCTTCATCAAGTTCGGCTACATCCGGGACGAAAAATTCGAGGAGAAGATCAAGGACTGCATCCTCTTCAAGAACCTGGAGGGCAAGTACCTGACCCTGGCGGAGTGCCTGGAGGAAAACAAGGAAAGCCACGAGAACACCGTATTCTACGTCAGCGACGAGACGGCCCAGAGCCAGTATATCAACATGTTCAAGGAAGCCGGCATCGATGCGGTCGTCCTGACCCACAACATCGACTCCCCCTTCATCAGCCACGTGGAGCAGAAGAACGAGGGCGTCCGCTTCCTGGGCATTGACTCCGACCTGGACAAGGCCTTCAAGGAAGAGACTCCGGAGGAGGACGCAGCGTCCATGACCGAGATGACGGACAAGCTGACCGAGACCTTCCGCAAGGCCCTGGACAACGACAAGCTGGAGGTCAAGGTGGAGAAGCTCAAGAATCCCGCCATCGCCTCCGTGGCCACCCTCTCCGAGGACAGCCGCCGCATGCAGGAGATGATGAAGATGTACAGCATGGGCGGGGACGGCGCAGGCCTCTTCGGCGGCTCCGAGACCCTGGTGTTAAACGCCAACCATCCGCTGGTGACCTACGTGCTGGACCACGCCGACGGCGAGGACACACCCGCCTTCTGCGAACAGCTCTACGACCTGGCCCTCCTGGCCCACGGCACCCTGTCGCCGGAGCGCATGAGCAAGTTCGTGACCCGCTCCAACGAGCTGATGCTGAAGCTTGCGAAATAAGACGTGCCCCCTTTCTTTTCATGCGTTATCGTATACAGGGGCTGTCGGGAAATGCCGGATTTTAAGCATTTGAACCCCTGACAGAAAGATTCCCACAAAAATCAGTGTTCCATAGACACTGCATTCTTGTGGGAATCTTTTTATTATATAGCCTTTTCTTTGCCGCCATATTTGAAGGCAGCACAAATTACTTCTGGAAGGAGATGATGACGATGACGAAACCGATAGTCAGCAAGGATTTTAATCTGGAGGATATCCGGAAGATCCGGGAATATAATTCTCTGCGCCATGTCCAGATGACTCCCGGAGAGATTGGGTTCAGCAAAGCAGCGCAGGAATTGGGAGTCAACACGGATACACTGTATGGATGGAATCGGCGTGCGAAAGAAATCTGAGAATGAAGTTTCTTGATAGAAAGACAAACGGCGGCGCTATAAAGATGAAAAAAAATTAACCAACGCCCCAAACATAACACACCGCCGGTATTGTCACCACCGAGAGAATCATCATGACTGCATAGAGAGCCGAGGCGTACCTGGCGTTCTTTTCGTATTGGAGGGAAAAAGATACCACGGCGATCGCCACAGGTGTGGAACAGGCAATCATCATGATTGTTTTGCAATCCTCCGGAATGGGAAGAAACTTTATCATAGTCCCAAGAACTGCCGGAATTACCAACAGTTTCAAAAAACTGATCCAGTAGATCCGTCTGTTCAGCAGCACCTCTCTGAACGGCGTCTGCGCCAAAGTCACTCCTGCCAGCAGCATTGCCACCGGTGTATTCATATTTCCGATTCCCGCCAAAGCATCCCCGAGACGTTCCGGCAAGGAAATCCTACACACAAAGCAGAGAAAACCGGCCATGATACACAGGATCATCGGATTGCAGACATTTTTAAATACCTGCCCGGCATGGATCTGTCCGCCCCCGCCTGTCAAAAGACAGATTCCATGGGTGAAGGAAAAGAAACTGACAACCGTCGTGTAAGCGCTCAGATAAAACAAGCCTTCCTGACCAAACACATGGGAGACTATGGGGATTGCCATACAGCCCGCATTGGCGTATGTCAAAGAAAACCTGTCAATCTCATACTCCTTCCAGCTTTTTGGTATGAGAAAGTGAGCCAAAACAATCGGTACGATACAGGTTCCCGCCGCGACAAGGAACAGGATCAGAAGCGTTTTTAACATCTCCGGCTCATACTCTCTCTGAAAGGACATAAATAAAATCAACGGACTGATAACCTTCATCAAAAGACCCGACAGTTCTTTGCTGCCCTGATCCGAAATCAAGCGAGTTTTGTAACAAATCACCCCAACGAAAATCATAATCACCATCGTGGCAATCTGCCCCAAAATCAACTCAAACATGGCATATTCCCCATTTTCTCCTGTGCAAAATTTTCCTGCGTGTATCTTTTATTTCTCTACCGCTTTCTTTAGCTGGTTGTTGAAGTAGGTCTCCGATACCTTATCCAAAGTCATCGCAATCAAGATCATGACGCCCTTTAAGATATACTGGTAGTTGGAATCAATTCCAAGAAGATTCAGGACATTGCTGAGCAAGCCGATCAGCAGTACGCCAAAGAAGGTTCCGACCACCTTTGCCTTTCCGCCCTTCATGGGAGTGCCGCCGATGACCACCGCCGCAATGGCATCCATCTCCATTCCCTGCCCTGCCGTCACCTGTGCGCTGGCCGCACGTCCAGTCAGCATCAGCGCCGTAACAGCACAGCCAATGCCGGAAATCAGGTAAACCAGAAGCGTCGTCTTGTTGATGTTGATCCCGGCCAATCTGGCTGTCACTTTGTTTCCTCCGCTGGCAATAGCCTGCCGTCCGAAGATCGTCTTATTCAGCAAAATATAGACGATAAGACCAAAGACTGCCATCACAAGCACCGGGAACGGAATAAATCCGATATATCCCTGCCCCAAAAATTTAAAGGATTCCGAAATTCCGCTGACCGGAGAATTGTTGCTGATCACGTAGCAGACACCTTTATAAATTTGGCCCATAGAAAGTGTTACAATGAACATCGGCAGTTTGATCACCAAACCGATCGCTGCGTTGAGCATACCGCAGAAAATTCCGACAACTACCGTAATCACCACAATCAAAGCAAAAGGCAGGCTTGTCCTCGTGTCCAACAGTGCGGACAAAACTCCCAAAAGTCCTACGTAATAACCGACCGACAGATCGATGTTGGCCGATGAGAAAATGCAAGTATAACCAAAAGCCAGCACGCAGCTTGTCGAAATCTGCCTCAGCACGTTCCTGATATTGGAAAAAGTCATAAAATAGGGAGAAATCATGCTGCAGACGAGAAACATGATCAGCATCAAAAGCAGTGCCTTGTTATTTAATACAAAGGTAATCAACCCATCCTTAGAACGTTTTTCATTACTCATGGTTCTCTCCAAATCCTTTCTAGTGTATTCCGAATGCTACCTTCGTCATCGCCTCCGCCGACATTTCATCCGAAGAAAATTCTCCGGATATCCGGCCGCCCCGCATAACCAAAATCCGATCGCTCATGCCCATCACCTCCGGCATCTCCGAGGAAATCACAATCACCGCCATCCCCTCCTTTGCGAGGGATGCAATCAGCTTATGGATCTCCGATTTGGAGCCCACATCAATCCCTCTTGTCGGCTCATCCAGAATCAGGATCTTAGGCTTCGTCAGAAGCCATTTAGCCACAATGACCTTTTGCTGGTTCCCTCCGGATAATGAGCTCATAGTCTGAGCCAAACTGGAATATTTTACCTGGAGTGTCTTTGTAATCTCCTCCACATCCCTGAGCTCCCGCTTTTTATCCAAGAATTGAAAGCGATTGCAGATCTGCGGCAAATAGGCAACGGAAGCATTCTCTCTCACTGTCTGATCCGCAATGATGCCCGTCTGAAGTCTGTCCTCTGTCACCATCGCCATGCCGTTTTCCAGCGCATGCCTGGGACTCTGGATATGGACCTGCTTCCCCTCGATATAAACCTCTCCCGATTCATGCTTATCTGCCCCGTAAACAGCCCGCATCACCTCGCTCCGTCCTGCGCCAACCAGCCCATATAATCCCAGAATCTCTCCGGCCCGTACCTCGAAGCTCACATCCTGGAATGCCTGACCTCCGCAAAAATTTTTCACCTGTAAAACTACCTCTCCGAAGGTCCGGTCTTTGGGAGGATAAAGGTTTTCAATTTTTCTGCCGGCGATCTTTTCCACCAGCATCTCGTTGGTCACATCCTTCACCTCATGCTCCGAGACATAGGAGCCATCCCGAAGGACTGTGATTCGGTCACAGATCTCAAAAATCTCCTCCAGCTTATGGCCGATGAAAATGACAGAAGCCCCACCGTCCACCAGGCTGCGGACCATTTTATAGAGCACCTGAACTTCCGCCTCCGACAGGGAGCTGGTCGGCTCATCCATAATAACCAGACTGGCATGGAAGGAAATGCACTTTGCCAGCATCAGGAGCTGTTTTTGTGCACTGGAGAGCGTTCCCGCCAACGCGGAAGCTTTCAGGTCCACATCCATCTGCTCAAATAATTTCTGTGTTTTCTGAAGACGCTCTTTTTTATTGATAAAGCCCAGCTTTGCAAATTTCTTTTCCCGCCCGATCCAGATATTTTCTGACAGATCCGTCGTGTCCACCAGGCTGATCTCCTGGGGGATCATGCAGATTCCCGCCTCAGACGCATCGGCAGGATTTTTAAAACGCACCGTTTCCCCTTTGAAGATCACTTCGCCGTCATCCGGCTGCTCCGCTCCCAACAATATTTTCATCAGGGTGGATTTTCCCGCTCCATTCTCCCCCACCAATCCATGGACCTCTCCCTCTTTGATCCTGAGATTTGCGTCCCCAAGAGCCCGGACACCTGGGTAAACCTTCACTATGTTCCTCATCTCCAGAAGATATTCGTATTCTCGACTCATATTCTTACTCCATTTTTTAGGAAATCAGGGCTGTTACATGTCGCAACAGCCCCGAACTGTAGACAAAGTGGTTTGGATCACATCGATCCTCAATCTACCATTTGCATTTTATTTGTACTCGCCGAATTCTCCCACATTCTCCTGCGTGATCAGATAGAACTCATCAAACCGGACGGTATCATCCCTCTCACCCTCATAAGTTCCGTCAAGTACCTTGATGGTGTAATCCACTGCATTCTCCGCCTGCCGGTTATAAGGGTTCAGCACCGTCGCATCCAATTCTTTTGCCTCCATGGAAGAAATTGCAGGGGAACTGCCGTCTTTGCCAACGACCACCCATTCATCCAGGTTTTTGCCGGCACCTTTTAAGGATTCAATGGCCGCCAGAGCCATCTCATCCGACATCGCCACAATACAGTTCATGTCCGGATACGCCTGCATCCAGTCTTCCACCGCTGCCATCACTTCATCAACCTTCCAGTTACATACCCGGTCAACCAACAACTCACACCGGTCTGCATAAGCCTCGTCGTTGAACAGGGTTTCATAAAATCCGTCAAACTGAGTCTGAATTGTCGCAGTTCCCTGTGCCCCCCAAATATAACCGATCTTAAGTTCCGCATCCGGATTCTTGTCCAGATAATCCTTTAAATACACGCTCTGATTGGAACAGTACTTATAGGCATCTGTCATCAAGTGAAGATCACAGACTGCATTGATGCCAAAACCAAAGTCAATCACCGCCACACCTGCGTTCTTACAATCCTCCACAACGCCGGAAAGTCCTTCCGTATCTACGGCACGGATCACAACCGCGTCGCAGCCCTGCTGAATAAAGGATTCAATATCGGAAATCTGTTTCTCACAGCTTCCATCCGCATTCAGAAGAATCACCTCGTGTCCAAGGCTCTCCGCATACTCGATAAATGCATTCGAAGACTTTGTCTGCACCTCGTCCAGAGAGTTGGTGGAATAGCCAATCTTGTAACCTGTTCCGGAAGCAGCCGGAGCTTTTGTTTCCTCATCCCCTGCTGCCGTCGTATCTGCGGCTTCTGTCTCACCCTTTGCAGCTTCCGTTTCCGCCGCTGTCGTATCTGCCTTCGTCTCCTCTTTGCTGCCTCCACATGCCACAAGAGACAAAACCATTGCAAGTGTCACTCCAACTGCCAGTAATCTTTTTCTCATGTCTCTACGCCCTTTCTTTCTCATACCATTTCTTGTCATCCACTTTGTCCAAACCGTGTGTATCAATCGAACAGGACCTCTTTCCCTGTCTGATTCGAAATATAAATTGCCTCCAGAATCTTTGTCACGGTGGCCGCCTGCTCCGGAAGTACGACGGGATCGGTATGGTTCTCAATTGCGTCCAACCAGGTGCTTGTCTCCATGACCGCATCATCGCTGGCCTTCTCGTTGGACAATTCCTGATAGGCAACCGGAGGTTTCTCCGCCGGGTGAACTGTTACCAACTGTTTCCCCATGGTCATGTTCAATGTGCAGGTAATGTCTGCCCCCACCTTTTCCCGCTTCATTTCTGCTCCGCCCTTCGTGCCGGACAAGGTACACATCGCCTCTCTCACATCGGTGGTATTGAGGGCCCAGGCACTTTTCAGATATACGAAAGCACCGTTTTTGAACTTGATGCAGCCCATGGCAGAGTCCTCCACATCATAGGTCTCATGATCCCAACGGCCAAACAGGTTCCCATAGGTAGCCTCCTCCAGATTCCCAAGCTTATGGAAGCTGACACCGGTAACTGATTTCACATCATAATTATTCATGTACCAGAGAGTCAAATCCAATGCATGAGTTCCGATATCAATCAACGGACCGCCGCCCTGTTTCTCTTTATCAATAAACACGCCCCAGGTGGGAACTGCTCTTCTGCGGATCGCAAGAGCCTCCCCATAGTAAATCTCTCCCAAATGTCCCTCATTGATGGCTTCCTTCAAAAACTGAGAATCCATGCGAAAACGATTCTGGTATCCGACTGTCAGCTTCTTCCCGGTCCGCTTCGCCGTATCCACCATTTTTTGTGCCTCAGCTCCGGTCACAGCCATCGGCTTCTCACAGAGCACATGCTTTCCCGCCTCCAGAGCCGCGCAGGTGATTTCACAATGTGACACGTTTGGTGTACACACATACACAATATCAATGGAGTCGTCCTTCATGAGTTCCCGGTAATCCGTATAGTATTTTGCCTCCGGTGTCCCATACGTTTCGGCATAACCCTTTGCCCGCTCCTCAATAATGTCACAGAAGCCCACCAATTCCGCCCGGTGTGCCTGGACTGCCAGCGCAGGCAAATGTTTTTTCTGCGCAATGGAACCGCAGCCAACCAAACCAATTCGATGTTTTCCCATCTCTTTGTCCTCCTTTTCGTCTATCCCATGTCTCTATTTGTTCCCGCGTTTTCCTTTTTACACGTGCTTTTTGACCGTGTTTAGTCCCACGCGATCCCCTCGAATTTCCGAAAACCTTCCATGCTCTTATGTATACTCTCAATCTCATCAAAGGTGGAAAAATCCTGTTCCAGAACAATATATTCCGCCGCCCCCACTTCATTGGCTGCGTCAATGATTCCCTGAATATCCATGATCCCGCTTCCAATTTCGGTAAAAGAACCTTCGCTTCTGGAGCTGCGGAAGTATTCATGATCCACATAAGGCCCCGTCTCATTGACCTTCGTGAGCAGATCCAGCTCACTCCTATACTCCTTCGGGAAATCCTTCTGATGGAGCATGGTGATCCGTCTCCCCATCTTTCTGATCAGCTCGACGGGATTTTGATTGGCCCGGAGCGCCCAGTAGGTATCCAACTCGATTTCTACCTGATCTGGGTCTGTGCTCTCCAAAATGGTATCATAAATACTCTTGGTCTCACCTGGCAATATCTGCCACTCATGATAGTGGTTGTGGTAATAAAAGCGCATTCCTTCTTTTTTACACAGTTCCGCCATCTGGTTCATGACCTCACAGCAGCGTTTCACATCATCCATGGTCCGAAACACTTCCATGGGGCTGATAATCTTGTCGTTTCCAATGATCTTCTGATATTCGATGACCGCTCCCATCCGCTCCGGAATAAAGGGATGTACGTGAGCGCCGCAAACCTTCAAACCCTGGTCGTCCAAGATTTTTTTCATTTCTTTTGCGTCCACGCCAAAGCCGATCCCGTCGTCCACATCCGCATGATGGTTTGCCACCTCAATATGGCGATAGCCGGCCTCTGCGATATCCGTCAGCGTCCGCCTCCAGTCGGCTGCCATATGGTTTCTGACCGTAAACAACTGTAATCCAACCTTTAACATGCCTCGTTCCTCCTTCTCTTCTTATCTTTTAAATTTTTGATCCCCTACAAATCCACAAAAATACTCTGTCCAGCCCTTGCTGACTCAAAGGCCGCATCCATAACCTTCATCACCCTCAGAGTCTCCTCCGGTGCCACAAAAAGCGTTTCTTTTCCCAAGATGGCATCCCGCAAATTTCTGTGGAATGCAAGCGGTTCCTCCGATACCTCCGGAAGGGGAAGAACCTCCACCTGCTCCGGTTTCAAAGGCGCCATGGTTCTGGTGGGTCCCATGGTATCCGTCACTCGGTCAAAGCCTGAAATTCCCTGGCGAATTCTCGCCATGCCTCCGGCTCTTCCGCTGAAATCATCCAGCTTCAGAGTTCCCCTGTCTCCATAGACAAACCACCTCGGCTGTCTTTGAAGGGCAAAGGTACTGATCACAACCTTTGCGGAAATCCCATGGTCGAAGATCAGCTCGATGTCGTCAAAGTCATCCACCGCCGGAGTCAGAATGCTGAGCAGCCTGGCCGACACCCGCTTAACCTTGTGCCCTTCAAAAAGCTGCAAATACTGATCGATCAGATGGACTGCCCAGTCATAAAGCATTCCGCCGCCTGCCTTCGGGTCTGCTCTCCAGCCAAAACACACCCCTCGCTCTCCGAGAACCTTGGATTCAATACTCGTCACCGCCCCGATCTCTCCGGAGCAGATCACCTCCTTCACCACCTGATAATCCACATCCCATCTGCGATTCTGATGCACAGTCAGAAGCTTACCGGCATTTTCCGCACAGTCCATGACCTGTTCAAACTCTGCGGCATTCATAGCTGCCGGTTTTTCCAGCATGACATGCTTTCCCGCATCGAGAGCAGCCTTGGCCAATTTCGCATGGACATCATTGGGTGTCGCAATCAATACCAAATCCAAATCCTGGTTCAGAAACTTTTCCAGAGAACCGACAGGCTCCAGTCCTTCCCGCTCTGCGTCCTGAAGTGCTTCCGGCCGGACATCGTAAGCGGCCTTCACCTCAATGCCATCCAGTCTGCGGATCTTATTTAGATGAAAATGACCCATGTAACCGAATCCGACAATACCTGCTTTCACTGTAATCATTGCCTATATCCTCCGCGCAATGTGTTATGCAAATTTTTACATTTTGTTTTGTTTTCGCCCTTTTTAATGCAATCATTTACATTCCAACCTTACCATCTTCCATATTAATTGTCAATATTAGTTTTAATATTTCTTTATATTTGTTTATATCGCCCAAATTTATACCCATGGTTTTGTAAATCATTTTCTCTCCCGCAGTGTAACATTTACATTTTACCTCTGTACCTTTTTACATTTTACATTGAAAAAGTATTGTCATTTCACTTTTCACCTGTTATAATAAGTACTAGAAATCCAAGCCTTACAAATAAGGAGGCTTTCATGGCAGCGAATATTGTACAATTGGCAAAGCTGGCAAATGTATCAACGGCGACTGTATCTCGCGTATTAAACGGAAAATCCAACGTCTCCGAAGAGACTCGAAATAAGGTCTTGGCACTGGCCGAAGAGCTCAATTATACTCCTAACCATCCGGCAAGAATCTTTTCACAGGCACCTACCAAACGGATCCTGGTGACTGCAAACACTCTGTCGAATCGCTTTTTTGCCACCGTCCTGGAGGGAATTCAAAATCTGGCCTCCCTGAATGGTTATGATGTTTTTCTCTCCCCGCTGCAAAATCCCCATACCAATGAACTGCGGGGACTGCTTCCTTTTAAACAACACTGTGTGGACGGTCTGATCGTCGTCAGCTCCAGCCCGTCTTACTTTCGGGCACTGGACGAATTTCCTCCGGATGCCCCGATCGTACAGTGCAGCGAGTATGACGCTTCCCTGCCTTTTCCTTATGTCGCGGTTGACAATTACATTTCCGCAAAAAAAGCGGTCCAATATTTAATTTCTTTGGGCCACAAGAAAATCGGACTATTCAATCGAACCGCCACGTTACTCCATGCCCAGGAAAGGGAACGTGGTTTTTATGCGACCATGGAGGAATGTGGTCTTCCAATCAATCCTCGCTGGATTGTCCATGTAAACAGTGCAGTCTTTGAGACAGCCTACAGTGCAGCCAGAAATCTTTTGATGAATGATGAGCGTCCAACGGCTGTCTTTGCCACCTCAGATTCCTACGCCGCCGCCGTGATCCATGCGGCAAACGCTCTGGGGCTTCGGGTTCCCGAGGATTTAAGTGTCATTGGTTTTGACAACATTGACATTTCTACGCTGGTGCGCCCTACCATCACCACCATCAGTCAGCCCCAGCAGCAGATCGGCGAGCTCTCCTGCAGCCTTCTGCTGAATATGCTGAATGACATTCCGGTGTTGGAAAAGAAAAATTTTCTGGAAACGGAACTTCTTGTTCGCCAGTCCACCGGAGCATGCCCTGCTCCGTAACACTTATAGATTCCTTTTTGTCCTTTTCATGCAATCAAAATCAAGCACAAAAAGGAGAATGTTATTATGATGAAATTAGGGTTTGTTTCTGCAATCATGGAGCAGTCTGGATTTGAAGAGATGATCGACACTGCCTCCTCCCTTGGGTTTCAGTGTGTGGAAGTGGCCTGTTGGCCTTCCGGCAAGGCGGAGCGCCGTTATGCCGGTGTCAGCCACATCGATGTGGAAAACACTTCCGATGAGTACACGGCCTATGTAAAGGATTATTGTCAGAAAAAACACGTGGAGATTTCTGCCCTGGCTTTTTATCCCAATCCCCTGGACGGCAATCCGGAAAAACGCGCCGCCAACATCACTCATCTGAAAAAGGTGATTCTGGCAAGCGCCCGTCTCGGTGTCAATTTGGTAACTACTTTTATTGGAAGAGATCAGAAGAAATCTGTCGAGGAAAATCTGGAATTGGTAAAAGAAATCTGGCCGCCCATTCTGAAATTGGCGGAGGAGAATCAGGTAAAAATTGCCATTGAAAACTGTCCCATGCTGTTTGGCCCTGACCAGTGGCCCGGCGGACAAAATCTCATGACCACACCCGCCATCTGGAGAAAGGTTTTTGAGCTGCTTCCAAGCGGCAATCTCGGCATCAATTACGATCCCTCTCATTTTGTATGGCAGATGATCGATTATATCCGTCCTCTCTATGAGTTTAAGGATAAAATTTTCCATGTTCACTACAAGGATATCAAGCTCTATCCGGAAAAGCTCTCTGATGTGGGCACCATGGCCTACCCCCTGGACTTCATGTCCCCCAAGCTTCCCGGCCTCGGCGATGTCGATTGGGGAAAATATGTCTCCGCACTGACCGATATCGGCTACACCGGATATACCTGCATCGAAGTGGAGGACAAAGCGTTTGAGGGCTCGAAAGAGGCCGTCAGGGAATCCCTCATCCTCTCCAAGCGTTATATGGAACAGTTTGTGATCTAAGGAAACGCTGATTCAATCATCGTTTTCCTAAAATGTTTCATTCAGCCCTCACCCGCCGCAGAATCTCCTCCGCAATCTCCTCCGGCGTCCGACCGTCGGTGGCCACTGCAAAGTCTGCGGCAGCTTCATAGGCGGACCGCCGCTTCTCCATGAGCCCCGCGATGTGTTCGACCGTCACCACACCGCCAAGGGCCGGCCGGCTCGTCCCGTCGCCAACCCGTCTGAGGACTGTTTCCGGCCGGGCAGTCAGGAGGATAATGGCCCCGCCTTCTTTTAACAGCCTTACATTCTCCGGCCGGAGCACCGCACCGCCGCCGCAGGAAAGAATTTGACCGCCGGACGGCCGCCCTCCGGTAAGCTCCCGGATGGCGGCCGTCTCCATGTCTCGGAAGGCGGCCTCACCGTCCGTCTCAAAGATCTCCGGGATCGAGCGGCCTTCCCGCGCTGCGATCCGTCGGTCCACATCCACCTCCGGCATTCCCGATAGTCTGCCAAGGGCGCGGGAAACCGTCGTTTTTCCTACGCCCATAAATCCGATCAATGCGATGTTCATAGCTTCGCCATCTCCCTGTATTCTTGCTTCCATTGGGTCAACAATCCCTGGACGCCGGCCTTGCGGCGAACGGAGTCCTTTTCCCAAAGCTCTCCCACATTCCTCGCCCGGCCGGAATATTTGAGGTGTTTATAGAGGGTCTCGTACTCTTCCCTCCACTTGAACTGCTGCTCTGCCGGAACGGCCAGCATCATGGCCTCCGGGAGCTCTGCGCCCTCGTCCATCTGACAGAGCATGTAAATCTCCTTCAAGATTTCCTCCTGCTCCAGATGCTCATAAGCTCGCTCGAAGCATTCCAATGCCCGCTCCGACTCAAAAAGCCCGGCGCAGGCCACTCCTTTATTGTGATAAAGGGCCCCCATAAATTCCCGCGTCATCCCCTTATCCGGCTCCCCCGCCGCAATGGCGTCATAGAGCTGGATCGCCGCCGCATACTTGCGCTTCTGCAACAGATAATCCGCCTTTTTTTTGGCCCTCTCCGAGGGCTTGGCCCGTCTCATCCATTCCAACTGGGTCTTGAAAGCTCCCAATTCCGACTCACTGTAATAGTGAATATCCTGCAAAATCATATAGAGAATCTGGGCCATGTCCGCCCGGTCCGTGACCCACTTGCGGATCTTCTCCTCCAGCTTCTCCATCCCAAGCTCCGTCCGGATAAAATAGAGCAGATGCTCATTGATAAAATCCGGCTCCAGAAGGAACACATAATGATAAATATAATAACAAAGCTCCTCCCCGGAATGGAGGGAAATCCCCAGCTCATCCACCGGATAGGGATTTTTCACCTGTCTGCCGCTGCATAAAATCAAACCGCTCATATCGTCCTCTTCCGTCCTATATCTGAAAATCCTCCCGGATCATCTGACCTGATTCCGGGAAAAATTCCCCAAACCCCCGGTCAATGACTCGAATACTGACCTGGTTTTCACTCAAGAATGCTGCAATGACCTCCACCCTGGTGGTCTTATTGGGCCTGGCCGGAAATTCTGCCAGAGAAATGGTCAGCTTCGTCTGCCTGCCTTTTCCCACCGGCGTCACCATAAAAACCAGTTGATTCGTGTTGTCCAAAATAAAAGATGCGGAAGCCTTCGCCTCATACCAGTCACTTCCCGCCGACGCCAGCACCAACTGCCTCTCTCTGCCCTCGTGGTACACCTGCATGCTGATGGTTGAGGACAGCCGTCCCTCACAGAGGCATACGTAAGGGTAGGAGCTGGTCTCCTGGAGGGTATCGCAGGCCATGTAGGCCGCACCCTTGGCAAAGAGGCCCGGCCCCGCAAAGGTCCGCCGCTTGTTGCAGATAAGCCGCAGAAAACCGGCCGCCCATTCGCTCTCCTCAAAGCCTTTTCCCGTCAAAAACACTGAGGTCACAATCTTTTTCTGTAAAAGCCGCTCCGCACAGGAGGTGAGAATGGTGTCCCCCAATTTTTTCCCGGCTCCCGTCTCCAGGATTTCCAGGCTGAATCCTTCCTCCAGCTCCTCGTGGGTGACTTCCACCACCTGGGGGCGTCTCCCCCGGACCACATTCAGCTCATAATAATGTAACCCCGTCTCCGCAAGATCAAAGAGGCAGGACTGGTTGATCCACAGGTCCTTTTTCTGGCTGATCACATAAAACAGGTAGGCTTCGCAATGGTTTGCCATGTGGACCCGTTCCCTGGGGACCCCCATCTCATCCGTCACCTGGATGATCATCTCCATCAAATCGCTGCTCTTGTTCTGGAAGGCAAAAACCACAGAGGCAATCTCTGAGGCTTCCAGCCGGACCATCGGAATCTCCAAAAGCTGCCGGATAAAGATCTGAAGCAGATCGTTGGCCGGATACCGAATCCCCTCGATGGTGGCCGTACCGTTCTTTCCCGCCAGCTTCACCAGCTTATCCACCATAGTCCCCCTCCCATAGAGGGCACAGCGGTAAGCCTCCTCGCCGATGAACCAGGAATCTGTCCCCTTCTCCTTGCAGATCACCGTGGGGATCATGCAGGAGTTCTCCTCATCCGTCAGGCCAATGGTTTCCACGTCAAAAGCCCGCGGATTATAATAACTGATCTGACTGTAATCATCGCACACGTCGATTCCCAATACTAATTCCTGCATCTTACCACCTCAAACTCACAGACATTCAAACATTCGCTCCGTCATTTCGTCCCGGACTGCATAGGCCTCCATCTGCTGATACAGGGTATCATCATTAAAGGCCTGGATCCGCAAAATCCCGTCAAGCCGGTCCACCCTGCTCCCGGGCGGAGGATTTCCATCGCCGCTGTAGGCCGCCGTTCCTGTGAGAACCGGCTCCTCCCCGCCGTCATAAATCGCATATTCCATGGTTTCCCCGTAAAACAGGGACACCAGCTTGACGAAATATCCGCCAAAGATATGGGGCATGGTCTCCACCACCACGTCGCCCCCATCCGGCAGGATCCGCTGATGGATCCAGATACTCTGGTTTTTCCTTCCCTGATACTCGATGACCGTCTTCCCCATCAGGTCTCTGGGAAGCACAATAAACCGGGCCAGGTGTTTGTAATACCCGAACACAATCTTTTTGGAAAACAACTCGTCAATGATCTCCTGACAGAGTACCGCCTGCTTCTCCGTCAAAGTCTCCGACATGCTGTAATATTTGGTCAAGGCCAGCAGACAGATCTCCGGCAGTCCTCCCCGCAGATCATACTGCTCCGCCTGGGCCTCAATATATCCCATCACATCCCGGTCAAAGGGCTCGCTCTCCTCAAAATAGCGGCTGCTCTTCACCACCAGATAAGCTTTCACCAGACTTTCATCCACAGATTTTCCTTCAATATAATAGCGGAACACCCGGTCCAAGTGGTTCCTGCTGCCGTCGAAAAGCATCTGCGCCAGAAGCCGCTCCGGCATGTCGTAGAAGGGCACTTTCCCGCTCGCAGCCGCAGCCGCCGACAGCACCCTGTGCATGGCAATGGATAAGCCGTTATAATGACAGCAGAGATATTCCAACACTACCTCGTCACAGCGCCCCTGCTCAAAGCAGTAGTAGGCCATGGACAACAAGAAACTGTCCTTCTCAAAATGACGCTTCAGAATCATCTTCGCCGTCATCTTAAATACCCGGCTGGGACTTAAGCCCCGATACCCGTAACGGACTGCCATCCGGTAAGCTTCCTCATAAAAGTCCTTGGTGACGAGCGTCTCCATGACTCTCCGCCGGTCCTCCGGAGAGAGAAGCTTCTTGTCCAGGCTCAGCAGATATTCGTCCCCCTCGTCGCTGTCATCCCGGTTATAATAGTAAGATACAATCTCCGATACCAGTTTTCTCCGATAAAGTCCGTGGATATTGTCCTCCTGGGAAATATCCTTGAGCACTGCAATGTCCTCCGGCCGGTAAGGTTTCCTCTCCAATACCTTCTGACACTGAAGAAGTCTTAGCATCTCATGGCCGGGATACAACTCCTGAGTACGGGCCTCCAGCTCCCCGCTCTCCATCATATCCTCCATGGCATAGGGGACGCCGCAGTAGCGGTTTCCGTAGTCGTCCTGGAACAGCAGGTAGACATGCTTCAAATATACCGGAATGTAGGCCCGCCCCTTGTGCAGAGTCACCACAGTCTCTCCCTTCATCTCCTCATAGCAGAGCACCGCCTGGCACATCCGGTCATTGGCACAGCGAATTTCCTTGGCGTAAAGGAGTCTGGGCAGAACCCTGGCGATCTTCTCATCCACCATCTCTGGAAAAATCATAGCCCGGTAAATCTTCGCCAGATCCCCATTCATGTGGCTCTGGAACAACTGCTCCACCGCAAAATTTTCAATCTGCCCCTCGTAGGCCCGATAGACCTCCTCGTCGTCCTTCATATAGTCCAGCACATTCAGATAGAGCACTGCCCTGGCCCGATAATCCAGAGTGTGATTATAGGAAAAATAGAGCAGCACAATCCTAGGCAGTGCACCGGCGAAATCCTCCGGCAGAGCATACAGATAATATTCATACAGGCGGGTCAGATGGATGTCCTCCTCCACCCCCCGCTCATACCAGGAAAAGGCCGCCCTGCTCCGATCGTCCTTTCGGATCAGCAGGGCACACACTGCTGTCAAAGTCTCCTTGGTGGGGAACTGCTCGTACATACTCTGTAAAAGCCGCAGATAGAGCTCCTTTGCCGCCTTCACCTGAAGAGCCTGGAGAGCAGATACCTTTGCCAAATCCTCTGTCATCAACCGGTGACGGCCGCCAAACCAGAGACTCTGGATCTCAAACTCCTCCATGACCCGAAGAAGCTCCGGACTCTTCACCAGCAGCCTGCAGGCGGCGAGATAGAGATACGGGCTCCTGCAGCCATTCCGAAAATGCTCCTTCAATCTGGAAAGGGCCAGACTGTCATTTTCCAGAAGCTCATCGTCAATCTGCATGAGGATGTAGAAGACCATGTCCAAAGCCACGCCATCCTCATAGTACCGCCTGAGCAGCTTCACAAGGCTCTGCCGCTGCACAGCCTCCCCGCTCTCCTTTGCCTTGAGATACATGTAATAACAGTAGGTCGCCACGTCCTGGTCTCGATTGTCCAGGATCTCCTCCCGCACTTCACCCAAAAACTGCCTTGCCAGTTCCCCTTTTTCCTGCAGAAGCGCCACATCTGCCTGATAGAGGCGGACCCTGCCAGGCTCGACCGCTGTGGCATGAGCTCTGGAAAGAGCTGTCTGCATGCTGTTAAGCAGGAGATTCCGCTCGTACTCTCCAATCTCCTGACGGATATAAAGGGAGGCGAAGTTCCGGAAATCGCGCTTCCAGCTTATCCCGTCCGCCCACTGCCTGTTGGTGCGCATCACCACAGAAACCGGAATCACCTCTTCCCCGTAAATGCCGCTTACAGAAATCCGCCCGTAATTCTTCCCCGCATGAAGCCCGTCTGTATCGATCTTATAAGCCACCTGGCAGGCCGCCCCGTCAAAATTCCGATCCGTGATCACCTTTCTGTCAAGCCTCAGCCACGGACTGTCGGAGGAGAGGTCCAGCCTGGTATAGCCCCAGGTACTCCGCACAATGGTAAAGGTGTCTGTAAAGGGCTCTGCCGGAATCTGGTATTCCTTTTTTCTCTCTTTCACGGAAAAACGGACAGGCTCCTTGGTTCCCGTCCCCACCAAAAACTCCTCCAACGCATTCTGCCGGATCCCCCGGCCCCAGATGCCGTCGTACAGCGTCCGCACTCCGGCTGCCTGCATAAAGGTACATTTGGAAAACTCCGAGGACTCGAAAAATCGGAGAGCTTCCTCCTCGTCCTCCCTCACCAGACCGGCAAATTCCTCCAGTGTCTCAATCTGCCGCCCCTCCGGGTCCACCGCGCACACATGGAAACAGTAGGGAATCCGAAATTCCCCTCCGCTGCACACGATCTGGAATTCCCCCACAATATCCTCGTCGGCATAGGAAGCGTCCACCTCGTAGATTACCCGGCAGTCCTTCCCTACAAAATTGTCACTGAACAGGCTCACCCGCTCACTGGTGGAATAGATCAGCCCCTTGACCAGCTTTCCACGCTCACAGACAATACGGAACTCATCCCGCATTTTGTCATCAAACACCACCGGCATCTCTATCTTTGTCGTCGAAAAGGAAACCTGGATCTCGTCGTAATCCATGATACCCTTCGCAAGACGGTTGATTCTCTCTCTCATTTCTCCGCGTCACCTGCCTTTACCACTGTATTCTATCATAAAAAGACAGGCTTCGCACTACAAAAGCGGTTTTTTGACAAAAATTTTGTCAGAACCGGTCTTTCCTTTTTCTGGATTTCCATTATAATAAAAAGAGTACAAGGAGGAATAAACGATGGATGAGAACAAGAAAAGCATCTATGCAAAACAGTTTACCGCCATCATGGACGAGATGACTGCCTGGTACGCCGATACCACCAAGTATGTTAATCATTTTTTAAAGGTGTGGGCTTTCGCTCGTCACATCGGCCTCTCCGAAGGACTTTCGGAGGAGACACAGTTTCTTTTGGAGGTAACGGCCCTGATGCACGACATCGGCATCAAGCCCTCAGTGGAAAAATATGGATCTTCCGCCGGAAATTATCAGGAAATCGAGGGTCCTGGTGTGGCCCGTCCCATTCTGGAGCGCCATGGATTTACACTGGCCCAGACAGAACGCATCTGCTATCTGATTGGGCACCATCACACCTACCAGAATATGGACGGACTGGATTATCAGATTTTGGCGGAGGCAGATTTTTTGGTCAACATCTTCGAGGAAGGCCAATCCCGAAAGGCCATCGAGAGTGTCCGTGAGAAAATCTTCCGCACTGCCTCCGGGCGGAAGCTCTTAGACACCCTCTATCTTTCTATTTAGCCACATTGACCCCGTCCCCAAAGTCCAACACATGGGGATAGTGGGTCTTTCTCTTTTCCACCGGCGGAAGCTGCATGTAATCCCCAAAAAAATTCCTCAGCATTCCGTCGGTGTCCTTGGGGAAGTTTAACAGAATATCCTCAAAGGGATGCTTCTTCAGAGGATAGACCTTCCTCTTTTCCATGGTATTCCAGTGGGGGCTGGTGTCGCAGGGAAAGCCCATCCGTCTGGTCTTTCGATTATTATATTTTCTGCACGCACGGCCGCACCTTTGATAAATCCAGCGGGGGGAAATGTGAAACAGCCGCATCCCTCCGTTTACCAGGCTGCAGATCCCCTGTGCCAGCTTCCTTTTCCAGCCGCCGAAGCTCATATAGGGATGAGAGACGTTTCTGAGAATCAGAAGCTTGCTGTAAAACCAGGCCGTCCAAACCTGGAAAAAATAGGCAAGCTTCCCGTCTGCCAGATTGTCATAAGGATAGAGATCCAGAAAAATGCCCCACTTCGCCTTCACGTCCCGCAAAATTTCTTCCTGGAACCTGGTTCCTTTTTTGCAAAGCCTGGTGGTCATCAGCGGGTAATTGGAATCCGTCTCACAATTGAGAATGTAATATTGATCGGAGAGTTTCTCCTTCACCAGCCTCATGGCCTTGTCAAAATCTGCCCGCGGCATGGCGATGTCTATGTCGTCGTCCCAGGGGATGAATCCCCCGTGGCGGACCGCCCCAATCCCCGTCCCGGCAATGCCGAAATACCGCAGCCCCGCCTCGTCACAGATTGCCATAAAATCCTTCAAAATTTCCAACTCCGTCTGCTGTACCCGCCTTAAAACCTCCGGCTCATAAAATTTTGTTCCCATCCTCTTCTCCTTCCGATAACTGTCTCAACACATATCCCGCCAATCTGAGTCCCGCCACAGGCGGCACAAACGAGACGCTGCCCGGCTCCCTCGCAGACACCAGCGGCTTTTCCCTGGAATAAAGGACCGTCAACCGGTCTACATTTCTCTGTTTCAGTTCCCGCCGCATCACCCGGCAGAGGGGACAGACGCTGGTCTCATAAATATCTGCGATCTCAAAGGCAGAAGGGTCCAGCTTATTGCCTGTCCCCATACAGCTAATCAGGGGAATTCCCCTCTCTGCCGCCAGCTTTGCCAAGGCAAGCTTCGCCGCCACCGTGTCGATGGCATCGATCACAAAATCCGGCTTTTCCCCGAAAAAACCAGTCACATTTTCCGGCAGAACAAACTCCTCCGACACCTGAACACAAAGCTTCGGATTGATGTCCAGAAGCCGCGCCCGCATCACCCGGGTTTTATACTGTCCAATGGTGCTGTGAAGAGCAATGCTCTGACGGTTTATATTAGAAATGGATACCCTGTCACTGTCAATCAGGGTCAAATGTCCCACTCCTCCCCTGGCCAGGGCCTCAATACAGTGGGAACCCACACCTCCGATGCCAAACACCATGACATGACTGTCTTTCAGCCGCTCCAGAGCTCTGCTCCCAATCAGACGCTCTGTCCTTGAAAATTCATATTCCATCCTACATTCTCTTTCTTCCTTATAGATTCTCTTTCTTCTTTTTCATAAAGGAAATTCCCACAAGCATAACCACAGGGAATCCGATCGCCGCCAGAAGACCACTCTTCAAGCTGCCGCCATTCCTTCCCGCAACCATTCCCACCAGGGCCGGTCCGGAAGAACAACCCAAATCTCCTGCCAGGGCCATCAGTGCAAACATGGCTGTCCCGCCTCCCGGCAATGCCTGGGCCGCCATGCTGAAGGTTCCCGGCCAAAAGATTCCCACGGAAAACCCGCACAGACCGCAGCCAAGAAGCCCCAATACCGGCCAGTCTGCAAGCGCCGCCAGCACGTAACATCCAATGCAGAGAAGGGCGCTTCCCACCATGAATTTCCTTAACGGAAGCCGTTCGCTGAATTTCCCGTAAAGAGCCCGCGCCGTTCCCATCAAAACGGCAAAGGCGCAGGGACCTGCCAGATCCCCCACGGTCTTCGACACATGGAGCCCTGATTCCGTAAAGGCGGACGCCCACTG
Organism: uncultured Lachnospiraceae bacterium; assembly: GCA_910587905.1. GTDB lineage: Bacteria > Bacillota > Clostridia > Lachnospirales > Lachnospiraceae > Lientehia. The sequence goes on along the minus strand of CAJUOF010000191.1, from coordinate 196 downwards.
GCTCATCGCCTGTTCGGAAGCCCCGGCGCAGACCATGAGCAGCAAAAACAGCCAAAATGCCTTCTGGCGAATCAGCCCTCCAAAGGACAGCTTCTCATGGCCCCCAAGCACCGGATAGATGGGCACCACTAAAAAATAAAAGGCGTTGCAAAGGGGAATAACAGCCAGCATACAGGCCAGAATCCTCCAGTTCCGG
>CAJUOF010000190.1 GCA_910587905.1 uncultured Lachnospiraceae bacterium | reverse complement strand
TCCCCGGAAGGGACCGCCGGAAGCCGTGAGAAGGATCTTGTCGATCCGGTTCCCCTCTTCCCCGTTCAGGCATTGGAAAATGGCGCTGTGCTCACTGTCCACCGGGAAAATATCCACTCCCCGCTCCTTTGCAAGCGGCATGATCAGATGGCCCGCCGTCACCAGCGTCTCCTTGTTTGCCAGGGCGATATCCTTTCCCGCCTCGATGGCTGCGATCGTAGGGCGGATGCCGATCATCCCCACCACCGCCGTCACCACGATATCCGCCTCCTCTGCCACGGCTGCCTCCAAAAGGCCCTCCATGCCGGACAGTACCCGGATATCCGTATCTGCCAGCCGGACTCTCAAGTCCCCGGCTGCCGCCTCGTCCATCAGGCACACGAACCCGGGCCGAAACTCCCTGGCCTGTGCCTCCAGAAGCGCTGCATTCCTGCCCGCCGCCAGAGCCGTCACCCGAAGCTCCGGATTCTCCCGCACCACCTCAAGAGTCTGCGTTCCGATGGAACCCGTAGAACCCAGTATCGATATTTTTTTCATATTCAGTATTCTCCGTTTCCAAAACATCCATACGCCCGGGCCGCCTCCAAACTATCCCAGAAACCGGCCGAGCGCCTCCGTCCCCTCTGTCAAAAGCACGATCGTATAATAAATGCCGGGCGCCACAAAGATCACGCTGTCAAACCGGTCCAGGATCCCGCCGTGGCCGGGGATCAGCTTCCCGTAATCCTTCACGTCATGGTTCCGCTTGATGGCCGACGCCGCCAGATCCCCGATCTGGGAAATGACCGCACCCACCATGCAGATCACGGCGCAGTGGAGCGCTGGATTTCCGAGGGCCCCCGAGAGACCGTCCGTAAAGACAACACCGAAAACTGCTCCCAGGATGCCGGCTCCCAAGATGCCGCCGACGCCGCCCTCCACCGACTTCTTCGGACTTAAATTGGGCGCCATCTTGTGCTTCCCAATGAGCATGCCCGCGCAGTAGGCACAGGTATCGCAGCCCCAAGAACTGAGAAACACCAGCCACACCAGGAGAGCGCCCCCCGAAAGCATGCGGGTCCGGAACACATAAGACAGCATGACCGCCACATAGACCAGCCCGAAGAACACCGTCATCACCTGCCCGGCCGAATACCTGGGAAAGGTGAACACGTAGACCGCCATGAGAACGATCAAAAACGCCACGAAAAACAGGATGGGCATGGAATCCGACGCCGGATCCCGGGAAAAGAACAGCAGCAGATAAAAAACAACCCCCGCCAGATATCCGACCGTCCCCACAAGGCTCTTTTCCGCCCCCACCGTCCGGTAAAGCTCAAACATGCCGATGAGGGAGATCAGGCCGAGAGAAGCCGCCAGCACACCTCCTCCAAGGACCAGAAGCCCGATGATCACCGCCACCAGAACGATCCCGCTTAAAAGCCTCGTCTTAAACATCCTGCACGCCTCCAAACCTCCGGTCTCTACCATTGTATTTCTCAATGGCTTTGACCAATTCCTCTTTATTAAAATCCGGCCACAAAACATCCGTAAAATAAAATTCCGTATAAGCAAGCTGCCAAAGCAGGTAATTGGAAAGCCGCTCCTCGCCGCTGGTGCGGATCAGAAGGTCCGGGTCCGGGAGCTCCTTCGTATCCAGGTAACTGCCGATCATCTCCTCGCTCACGTCCTTTGGCAAAAGCTTCCCCGCCGCACAGTCCTCCATCATCCGCCGAACCGCCCGGGTGATCTCATCCCGGCTCCCGTAATTGACGGCGATGGTGAAGGTCATGCGGGTGTTGTCCTTCGTCTCACTCTCCAGCCGGTTTAATCCCTCAATGATGTCCTCGTCAAACCGGCTCCGCTCTCCGATCATGATGACCCGCACGTCATTCTTCTTCGCCACCTTTAAAAGCCGCTTCATATAATAACGAAAGAGCTGCATCAGCGCCCCCACTTCCTCGGCGGAACGCTTCCAGTTCTCCGTGGAAAACCCGTAGACCGTCAGATATTTGATGCCAAGCCTGGCGGCGTCTTCTACGGTCCGCTCCACCACCTTGCAGCCCTCCACATGGCCCATGTTCCGGGGAAGCCCCCGCTTCTTCGCCCAGCGGCCGTTCCCGTCCAAAATGATCGCCACGTGCCTCGGAACCCGCAGGTCCATCTCCTCTGCCATAAACAAACCCTCCGTCAAACCGCACAAAAGCCTGGAAAACTCCCGTGCGCAAAGGGGGCAGAATCCGTCAACGCCCCTGCCCCCTGTTCCTTCTATGCTCTTTTACAAAAAATCCACCGAAAAGACTCCCAGCCAAAAGACCTTAGACTGTCATGATCTCCTTGGTCTTAAGCTCGATCTCCCCGTCCACCTTCTCGATGAACTTGTCCGTCAGCTTCTGGATCTTGTCCTCATACTGTTTCTGCTCATCCTCCGAGATCTCGCCGCCCTTCTGCAATTTCTTGATGGCGTCATTGGCATCCCTGCGGATATTCCGGATGGCGACCTTCGCATTGTCCCCCTTCTTCTTCACGTCCTTGGAGAGATCCTTTCTGCGCTCCTCCGTCATCTCCGGGAACACCAGGCGGATCACATTTCCGTCGTTGCTGGGATTGATCCCCAGATCCGAAGTCAGGATCGCCTTCTCGATGGCCTTGATCAGACTCTTCTCCCAGGGCTGGATCAGCAACATCCTGGGCTCCGGCACAGACACGTTGGCAACCTGCTGGATACCGCTGGGCACCCCGTAATAATCCACCGTAATCTGGTCCAGCACATGGGGATTGGCCCGGCCCGCCCGGATCGTCGCATAATCACTCCGGAGCACGCTCACCGTCTTCTCCATCTTTTCCTCATACCCCTTTAATCTGTCTTCCATAACACAAAAACCTCCCTGTTATTCAGTATGCGCCGGTTCCCCGGCCTCAAAAGAAACCGTCTAAGGCCCCTTCCCGCTACTCTGCCGTCACTGTCGTTCCGGTGATCTTACCCTTCAGTGCATTTCCGATACTGTCCTTCTCGCCCAGCCCGAACACCGCCATGGGCATCCGGTGCTCCATGCACATGATCGACGCCGTAAGATCCACCACCGCCAGCTTCTTCTCGATGACCTCTTCGATCGAAACCGTGTCGTATTTCTTCGCCAGGGGATTCTCCCTGGGATCGCTGTCGTAAACACCGTCCACGGCCTTGGCGAGAAGGATCACGTCCGCCTCCATCTCAATGGCCCGCAGCACAATACCAGTATCGGTGGAAAAATACGGATGCCCTGTCCCTCCGGCAAAAAACACCACCCGGCCTTCCCGAAAACACCGGTTCGCCTCGTCCTTCGAAAAAAGCTTCGTCATGGTACCGCAGGCAAAGGGCGTGAAGATCTCCGTCTCCATACCCGCCGAGCGGAAGATCTCCGACACGTAGATGCAGTTCATGACCGTGGCAAGCATCCCGATCTGGTCCGCCTTCGTCCGGTCGATGGCTTTGCTCTGGCGGCCCCTCCAGAAATTCCCGCCGCCGATCACGATGCCGATCTGGATCCCTTCCCTCACCGAAGGCGCCACCTGGGCGGCCACCGCCTTCACCGTATCCTCGTCAAATCCCCGGCCCGCAAGCCCCGCCAGCGCCTCTCCGCTGAGTTTCAGCAGCACCCTTCTCGCTTTCTCCATGACAGCCCCCTCATATCTCCAAAATAATCCTTATCCAGTATACCACACAAGCGGCAGGGTGTACAAGTTATAATTCCCCTGAGTTTCCTTAAATTTTCGAAAAGTGACGGAAGAAAACGGGTTCTTTCTAAACCGTCCCTATGAGGGTGAACGGTTCCCGGCAGTATTCCAGCTTAGAAAGAACCAGTTTTCTTCCTGATGTTCGCAGGGTACGGAAACTCAGAATCATTCGCCGCCAAAAATATCAAGTTCCACGTTCACGAAAGAAACGCCTGGCTCATAATAAAAAATTCCTCCTGGCCGGGCCTGTACTTCTTCTCCATAAAGTCAAAGTTTCCGTCGTAGCGCTCTGCCTCCGCCTCGGAAACCTCCATGACGGGGCTCCCGTGGTACGTCCGCCTCCTGCCGTCCAGCACGCCCGGGACCAGTTCCTTCACCATC
>CAJUOF010000189.1 GCA_910587905.1 uncultured Lachnospiraceae bacterium | reverse complement strand
CTCCTCCTCCCCGAGGATCGAGCAGATCAGGAGGACGGCCGAGGCGCCCAGGAGCTTCGCCTCATAGATCATGTAGGCATCCACCGTGAAATCCTTCCGCAGACAGGGGACGGACACCCGTTCTGCGATCTCCTGCAGGTATTTATCCTTTCCCAGGAACCACTTCGGCTCGGTGAGCACGGAGATGCCGTCCGCCCCCGCCGCCTCATATTCCACCGCAATCTGCAGATAGGGGAAGTCCGGTGCGATCAGCCCTTTGGAGGGCGACGCCCGTTTACACTCGCAGATGAAGGAGATTCCCGGCTTCCCGAGGGCCTTTTCAAAGGCGAACCCTCCCCTTGGAAGCGCAAAGGCCCTCCTCTCAAGGTCCTCCTCCGAAATCCTCTGTTTTGCCTGTCTTACCCGTTCCCTGGCATATCCGGCCAGCTCGTCAAGGATCGTCATATGCTGTCTCCTCCTATTCTTCCGGGTCCGGCCGGTTGCTGACCTGGATCAGCCGCTCCAGCGTCTCCAGGGCTTTTCCCGAATCGATCAGCTTCTCCGCCAGCGAAATGCCTTCTCTCATGCTTCCGGCCTTTCCCCCGATGTAGAGGGACGCCCCCGCATTCATCAGGACCGCATTTCTCTTGTGCCCCGGCTCTCCCTTCAGGACCGCCAGCGTGATCTTCGCGTTCTCCTGCGGCGAGCCGCCCTTAAGCTCCTCCTTCGCGCAGCGCGCAAAGCCGAATTCCTCCGGCGTGATGACCGAGGATCGGAACCAGCCGTCCCGGATCTCGCAGACCTTCGTCGGCGCACTCAGCGAAATCTCGTCCAGCTTATCCTGCCCGTACACCACCATGCCCTTTCTCACGCCGAGACTCACCAGCACCTGGGCCAGGGGCTCCACCAGGTAATCGTCGTACACGCCGAGGAGCTGCATGGAGGGGGAGCCCGGATTGGTGAGGGGCCCCAGGATATTGAAGACCGTGCGGAAACCCAGCTCCCTCCGGATGGCGCCCACGTATTTCATGGAGGTATGGTATTCCTGGGCAAAGAAGAAGCACATCCCCACCTGCTCCAAAAGCTCCCGGCATTTCGCCGGGCTCTGGCGGATGTTCACGCCGAGGGCCTCCAGGCAGTCTGCAGTCCCGCACTGGGAGGAAGCGGCCCGGTTGCCGTGCTTTGCCACCCGGACCCCGCCCGCCGCCGCCACCAGGGCGGAGGTGGTGGAAATGTTGAAGCTCCCGGCATTGTCCCCGCCGGTGCCCACGATCTCGAACAGCTCCATGCCGGTCTCCACCTTGGTGGCGTGGGCCCTCATGGCCGCAGCGCAGCCTGCGATCTCGTCCGTGGTCTCCGCCCTGGCGCTCTTTGTCGACAGGGCCGCAAGGAAGGCCGCATTCTGCGTCGGGGAAGTTTCCCCGCTCATGATCTCATTCATCACCGTGTAGGCCTCGTCGTAGGTGAGGTCCCCCTTGTTCACGATTTTAACGATCGCCTCTTTGATCATAACCTATCTCTCCTTTATGAAAGCTTTAACTGGCAATTGCGAAACTCAAAATTTGTCGAATATTCTGGCAATATTTCCGGGAAAAGCCCTCTGCGCCGTGGAGGCAAGACCAGGGAAGGCAGGAGGGGCCAATCCCGAGTGACTTCTGCGTTTCTGGGCTTGCCGGAACGCTTGGCGCTGCAGGCTTTGGACGGACATATTGTCAGAATATTCTCTCGATTTCACATTTCGCAATTGCCCGGAAATTTTCAAGCATCCTTTTTCCGTCCGGCGTCATAATGGATTCCGGATGGAACTGGACGCCGAAAATGGGATACTGTCTGTGCCGCACCGCCATCACCTCGCCGTCCTCCGTGACGGCGGTGACCGCAAGGCAGTCCGGAATGGCATCCGCATCGGCCGCCAGGGAATGATACCTGGCCACGAGAACTCGCTCGGGACAGCCCGCAAACAGCGGACAGGACCGGTCAAGCCGGACCTCCGACTGCTTGCCGTGCATCAGCCGCTTCGCATAGGTGACCACCCCGCCGAAGGCCGCACAGATCGCCTGGTGTCCCAGGCAGACGCCGAGGGTGGGGATCTCCTTCCCCAGCACCAGGGCGGCTTCCATGGTGACGCCCGCATCCTCCGGCCTGCCGGGGCCGGGGGAGAGGATAATGCGGTCCGGCCTCATCTCCCGGATCTCCTCCACTGTCCGCTCGTCGTTGCGGATAACACGGATGTCCGGCTCCATCTCGCCCACCATCTGGTAAAGATTGTAGGAAAAGCTGTCGTAATTGTCGATCAGCAAGATCATGCGTCCGCCTCCTTCGCAAGCTTCAGCGCGTTCACCACGGCCTTCGCCTTGTTGATGCACTCCTCGAATTCCTTTTCCGGAACGGAATCGGCCACGATCCCCGCCCCCGACCGCACGAACACCCGGCCGTTTTTCTTGTAGGCGATCCGGATGGCGATGCAGGTGTCCATATTTCCCGCAAAATCAATGTATCCGATCGCACCGCCGTAGATTCCCCTCTTGTTGTTTTCCAGCTCCCCGATAAGCTGGCAGGCCCTGATCTTGGGTGCGCCGGAAAGGGTTCCCGCCGGCAGGACCGCCTCGATGGCGTCCAGGGCGTCGCACTCCTCCCGGATCTCCCCCCGCACGGTGGAGCCGATGTGCATCACGTGGGAAAAACGTTCGATTGAGTGCAGCTTTTCCACCCGAACCGTCCCGAACCTGCTGATCTTTCCCAAGTCGTTCCGCCCCAAGTCCACCAGCATGTTGTGCTCGGCAAGCTCCTTCTCGTCCGCCAGAAGCTCCCGCTCCAGCGCCTGATCCTCCTCGTGGTTCCCGCCCCTCGGCCTGGTCCCCGCCAGGAGAAAGGTGTGCAGCACGCCGTCCTCCAGCCGGACCAGGGTCTCCGGGGAAGCCCCCGCCACCTCCACGTCCGTGCCGGAAAAATAAAACATGTAGGGCGAGGGATTCAGCGTCCGGAGGATGCGGTAGGTGTTTAACAGGCTGCCGGTAAAGGGGGCGCTCAGCCGGTTGGAGAGCACGATCTGGAAGATGTCGCCCTCCCGGATATGGTGTCTGGCCCGCTCCACCATGGCGCAGAACTGCTCCCGGTCGAAAAGGGGCGTGACCTCCCCCTCCAGATGTCCGGCCTCCTCCTCCTTTTTTGCGCCGTGCCGCAGCAGCCCTGCAAGCTGCTCAAGCTCCATGACCGCCTTATTGTATCCCGCCTCCACGTCCTCCAGGGACATGTTTGCCATGAGAATGATTTTCTGCCTCACATTGTCAAAGGCGATCACCTTGTCAAAGAGCATCAGGTCCACGTCCTTAAAGGCCTCCGTATCCTCTGCCCGCCCTCTGACAGAAGGCTCTCTGTAACCCAGATAATCATAGGAAAAGTAACCGACCAGTCCTCCCGTAAAAGGGGGAAGGTATGCAAAGCGGGGGCTCCTGTGGTCGGCCAGGATCTGGCGGAGGCACCCGGATGGATCCTCCGTCCGGAACGTCAGGCTGCCGACCCTCATCTCCCCGTCCACACAGGTGATCTCCATCTTCGGGTCAAAACCCAGAAAGGTGTAGCGCCCCCATTTGTCATCCGCCCGGGCCGACTCCAGCATGTAGCAGTGGGCGGACACGTTCTTCAGAATCCTCATGGTCTCCATGGGTGTGATGAAATCCGACAGGATCTCGCAGCTCACCGGCAGCACCCGGTATTCTCCCGTGGCTGCAATCCTCCTGACCTCATCCAGCTCCGGTAAAAATTTCATGGTCTTCCTCCTCCCGGCATTCTTCCACTCAGGTAATTGCGCAATGTCAAATTTCGGATCAGATTCCGACGATTGATTCCATCCAAAGCCTGCTGCGCCAAACATTCCAATGAGCCCATAAGCACGGAAAGCAGGAGGGATTGGGCCCTCCTGCTTTCCATGGTCTCATCTCCATGGCGCAGAGGGCTTTTCCTGGAAGCAATCGTCAGAATCTTCATCCTGTTTGAGGGGCGCAATTACCCGTGGGCATCCGTGTTCCTTTCGGTCGGGGCCTCAGCCCCCGACCGCCGCGCGGCTCGTGCGCCGCCTTAGCGGCTACTCCCTCTGCACGAGCCTGTGCGGATAATCGAGTAGGGAAGCGTTTTCTTTCCCTACTCGCCGCACCGGGCGCATGCTGCATCAGCAGCAGACTTCCTTTTGCGCCCGTGTGCATAAAAAAACGCCCCTGACAGAATGATACACTCTGTCAAGGACGAATCACATATCTTGATAAAATCCGATACGATCCGCGGTGCCACCTTGAATTCACGGCATGACCCGTGCTCTTAGCGGGATACCAGCATATCCCCGGCAACTAACGTATGCCCCACGTTGCAGAATACTCTGTAAAACCCTCATCTCCCGGGATCTCACATTTGACTGCACCCTCGGCGGTCCATTTGACAACTTGTTTCTTACCTGACTCTCAGCATCGCAGGCTCTCTGTAAAGGCATCATCGCCGTTATCTCCGCTTCAACGGTTTGGCTTATGGAAATTTTAAATTTTTTCAAAGTATAGCACGTTTCTTTCCGGGTGTCAAGGGGGGATCTCCTGTTACCTGGTTTTCCCGCTCATCTGCTCCACCACCAGACGGAAAACCGCCGTCCGGGGCATGATCGTCTGGTTAAAGGTATGCTCTTCTTTGTGATAATGCCCCATCAGTGCGCACAGCGCCCCATATTTTTCTTCCTCCGGGACCGGCTCGATCCTGCCCCGCCCGATGACGCTCTCATATTTCATCGTACAGGAGCAGCCGTCCTTCCCCTCCGTGAGCACCAGCTCGTGGGAGCAGTCCATCTCGAAAGCGGCCCGGTTGTCCTCTGAGATCAGCTCATGTTTTTTTCCCTCCGCGGCCCCGTGAAAATACAAAATGATCTGCCCGTCTTTTTCCTCCATCCCGAAATTTAAGGGCAGGATATAGGGATAGCCCCCATCGTTGAGTGCCAGCCGGCACACATCGCATTTCTTTATGACCTCAATGATCTGTTTCTTGTCTTTTAACTCTCTGTCACTCCGCCTCATCCGCGTTTCCTCCAAAAATACAAATAAGTCAATCCCTCACCCTGATATGCACTTCCCGAAGCTGCTGCTCCGTCACCTCGTTCGGGGCGCCGCACATGAGATCCTGAGCCGTTCCGCTCATGGGGAAGGCGATAACCTCACGGATGTTTTCCTCGTTCCGAAGCAGCATGATCATCCGGTCCACACCGGGAGCCATACCCGCATGGGGCGGAGCACCAAACTGGAACGCATGGTAAAGGGCTCCGAACTTGCTTTCCAAAGTCGCCTTGTCGTAACCCGCAATCTCGAAGGCCTTCTCCATGATGTCCATGTCATGATTCCTCACTGCGCCGGAGGAGAGCTCCACACCGTTGCAGACGATATCGTACTGGCAGGCCAAAATTTCCAGAGGCTCCTTGGTGTTTAAGGCTTCCAGACCACCCTGGGGCATGGAGAACGGGTTGTGGGTGAAGCCGATCTTTTTCGTCTCCTCGTCCAGCTCGTACATGGGGAAGTCATTGATATAGCAGAACCGGTAGGCGTTCTTTTCAAGCAAATCCAGGCGGGCCCCCAGCTCGTTTCGGATCTGGCCCGCATATTTGGAAGCCCGTTCCTCATTGTCGGCGATGAAGAAGATCACGTCGCCGCCCGAGAGTCCCGCCAGCTCCGCCAGCTCCCCCTTCATCTCGTCAGGAATGAATTTGTCAATGGGACCCTTGTAGGAGAGGTCCTCCTTCACGTCCAGATAGCCAAGTCCCCCCATGCCGATCGACTGGGCAAATTTAAGCAGTTTCTCGTGGAATCCCTTGGAAAGGTCCGCATGGACCCTGATGGCCCGCACCGTCTTTTTGTGGAAAGGCTTGAAGGAGCATCTCTGGAAGAATTCCGTCACGTCGAGGATGCGCAGCGGGTTCCTGAGGTCCGGCTTATCCGTTCCGAACTGAGTCATGGCCTCCCTGTAGCTGAATACCGGATAGGGCGCTTCCGTGACGGAGAAGCCCTCCGGCGCAAACTTTTTAAAGGTGGCCGTGAGCACTTCCTCGCCGACCCGGAACACGTCCTCCTCCGTGGCAAAGCTCATCTCGAAATCAAGCTGGTAAAATTCTCCCGGTGAACGGTCCGCCCGGGCGTCCTCGTCCCGGAAACAGGGAGCGATCTGGAAATATTTGTCAAACCCGGAAGCCATCAGGAGCTGTTTATACTGCTGTGGCGCCTGGGGCAGGGCATAAAATTTTCCCTTGTATTTTCTGGAGGGAACGATGTAATCCCTGGCCCCCTCCGGGGAGGACGCGCACAGGATCGGCGTCTGAATCTCCAAAAACCCCATCTCCGTCATCTTTTCCCTCAAATAATTGATCACCTGGGAGCGGAATATGATGTTCTCCTTCACCTTGTGGTTTCGGAGGTCCAGATACCGGTATTTTAAACGGACATCCTCCCGAATCTCCTTGGAGGCCGCCACTTCAAAGGGAAGGTCCCGGTAGACCTTTCCGAGAATGTCAATCCTGTGGGCCTCCAGCTCAATGGTTCCCGTGGGAATCTTGGGATTATAGGTTTCCTCGTCCCTGTGCTCCACCAGGCCCTCCACGGAAATACATTCCTCCTTGCGGATTCCCTTTAAAAGCTCCGTGTCCCTGAGCACCACCTGCATGACTCCGTACATGTCTCGCAGGTCAAGGAAGGACACGCCGCCGTGGTCCCGGATATTTTCCACCCATCCGGCGATCCGAAGCTCCTTTCCCACGTCGCCCTCTTCCATCTGGTCCATGGTCTTGCTGCGGTAAATATCTGACATCGTTGTTTTCTCCTTTTCCAGATAAAAATAGTTCAGGTAATAAAATAGAGCCGTCCGTCCTCAAAATTTCTTTCAGGACGAACAGCTCCTTCTGTCCGCGGTACCACCTGATTTACTGCCCGTAGGCAGTCCCCTCATGGCTGCCGGTTAACGCCCGGCCTGCGGCGCACCTACTGCCCGCTCTTTCGCAGGGTTCAGATTGCGGCTCGAAAGTGTTATTCGTGCAGACTCATTCTGCGGAGTTCCCACTGTCTCCCGCTCACTGGAAGCGATCTTCCGCACTACTTCTCTCTGTCATCGCCTTTGGCTTATCTTACCGTATTTTATACTAGGAATGTTTTTTTGTCAATTCATAAATTTTCCTGAATTTTGATGGTTTTTCTTCCATTTTATTATGTACCGTTCCTCTGAAAACTATTACGGCGCTCTCTCAAAACGGAAAATACCTTCTCATTTCAGAAGATTTTCCCCTGTCTCCGGGTCAAAGAGATGAATCAGAGACGGCTCCATGGTAACATGTACTCGGCTGCCCGCCGTCAGACATTCCACAGGCAAGCCGATCGTCGGAAGGACGGCCGTCACCTCGCCGCCGGCGACGGCCATATGCAGATGCACTTCACTTCCCATCATTTCCCACACCTCTACCGTTCCCTCCAGTCCGTCCTCCGCCAGCCTAACATAGGCTGGGCGAACTCCTGCCGTCACCGTCCCCTCGCTGACCTCTTTTTCTTCCAAACGCTGTCTGAACGGTTCCGGCAGGCAAAATTGCATTCCCCCGATTTCTGCCACAAACCGGTTCCTCTCCCGCCTCAGCCTGACACCCTCGAAAAAATTCATCTGAGGTGTCCCGATAAATCCTGCCACAAACAGATTTGACGGCCGCTCAAAGACCTCTCTGGGCGTTCCGACCTGCTGGATCCGTCCGTCTTTCATGATCACAATCCGGTCGCCCAGCGTCATTGCTTCCGCCTGGTCGTGAGTGACATAGAGAAACGTCGTATGGATCCTTCGGCGCAGTTTCATAATCTCCGTCCGCATCTGATTCCGCAGTTTTGCATCCAGGTTGCTGAGAGGCTCGTCCATCAAAATCGCTTTGGGTTCCCTCACAATAGCCCGTCCGATGGCTACCCTCTGCCTCTGACCTCCGGAAAGTGCCTTTGGCTTCCGGTTCAGATATTTCGTGATCTCCAAGATTTCCGCAGCCTCCCGGACCCTTTTGTCAATCATTTCCCGATCTGTTTTCTGAAGCTTCAGTGCAAAAGCCATATTGTCATATACGGTCATATGAGGATACAGGGCATAATTTTGGAACACCATGGCAATGTCCCTCTCTTTCGGCGCGGTCTCATTCATTTTCCTGCCTCCGATGTACAGCTCGCCGCCGCTAATTTCTTCCAATCCGGCGATCATCCGGAGTACCGTGGATTTTCCGCAGCCGGAAGGCCCCACCAAAACCACAAACTCTTTATCAGCGATCTCCAGGTCAAAATCCCGGACAGCCGGAAAAGCCTCCTGTTTCGCCGTCCTTCCCCTGGTGTCCGCCTTTCGGTGCGCACGCTTTCCTTCCTCCGCATTTGGATAGACCTTTTTAATATTTTGCAGCATCACACTTGCCATAATCCCGCTATCTCCTGACCTTTCTCTTTTTCAGCCACAGAAGCCCTCCTGCGGCTCCCGATGCCGCCGTCATCACTGCCAAAGCTGCCACGCCAAAGCCTTTCTTCCCATTCTCCTCCGCTTCCTCCGAAAGTGGAACCGCCTCGTCTGTCATTTTTTCATGGGCAGGGCGTCCCACGTCCACATCCCGGTTGAACCCGCCCGTCCCGTACTCTGCCGTCTCTCCCTCCGAAAGGCATTCCAGTGTGCTTCCCACATGGAGTTCCACCAAAACCCGCGCCTCACGGCAGCCGTCCAGACTTCCGATCATCAGATTTCTGGCCGCATTGCTCCAGCCTCCTGCTTCCTTGTCATATCCGAGCACCACGCTTCCGTCGTAGTAAGTCTCCTCTGCCGGTGCCGCGGTGACCCAGCTTTCCCCGTCAAACAGCTCCAGGCGCATGTTGAAGTTCCAATCCCCGCAGGGAACGTAATCCTGGTCGCAAAACTCGTCGCTGCAGATAAAGCTGCCCGCCGCGGATTTTGCCAGCGAGTAATAGAGATCCACACTGCTGCCGGAATGAGCTCCACAGTTGGAAACATTGGTGGAAAAGCTGAAATAATTCTCCTCTCCCTCCCGTAAAAGCCCGATGTCCACCGGAACCGGCACCCACACGGCCGCAGATCCTTTATACTCCTCCAGCTTCGTCTCGAACCAGGTCCCGTTGACCCGAACCTTGAGGGCCGCGTCCGCACTGTCCCTGACGGATTCTCCGGGCTTCTCCTCCGGCGGCGCGACCCTGTGGCGGATGGGAGTTTCCTCCCCGCCGTTGTCCGGTTCCATATCCTGCACCTTGAGGCTTGCGCCCACATGGAGCATGGCCCGGACCCTGGCAGACTCATAGCCGCTCAAATCCCCCAGCATCAGATTCCTCGCCATGTTATGCCATTCGGCATCGTCCGCCAGATAACCGAGGGGCTCTGTCGTATCGTAAAAGCAGACTTCTCCCTGAGGGAAGGAAACCCATTCTTCTCCGTTATAAAGTTCCAGTTTCACATTCAGATTCCGGTCTCCGTAAGTCTCATAACCATTGTCACAATATCGATCCCGGCAAAAAAAGCTGTTTAAATCCCTGCCTGTCCTCGTCCCATAAAAATCCACACTGCTGTCCGTAAAGCTCCCGGCCGAGATCACGTTGGTGGTAAAATTCAGGTGATTTTCCTGATTTTCCTTCAAAAGTCCCAGATCCACGGGACAATCCACCCATATGCCATTTCCGCCCAGCTGATCCTTTAAGCTTACGCTCTTCCAGGTTCCATTGACTCGGACATAGAGGAACGGTTCCCCGCCCCCGGCCCGTCCCACCGCCGCTCCCGGTTCGCTCGGCGCCGTCCGGTGGACGACCTCCTCGGCAAGGGACGCCTCGTAGGGTTCCTCCACGGTGAGGGCGTTTCCCACATGGAGCAGTACCGAAAGTCTGGCACTCCGATAACCGGACATCTCCCCCACCGTCAGATTCCTGGCGATGTTATAATGCTCCCCTGTATCACCGAACTGTCCCAGAACGCAGTGTTCATCGTAAAAATGATCCTCCTGCGGGATCCGGACCCAATCCTTCCCGTCATAAAGTTCCAGCTTCACGTTGACATTCCGGTCGGCAAAGCCCTCAAACTCTGAATCACAGTACGGATCCCCGCTCAGAAAGCTGTTCAGATCCTTGTCCGTCCTGGTGGAAAAGAAGTCCAGGCTGCTGTCCGTGTAATTGCCTTGGGAAATGACATTGGAGGACAGGCTAAAATAATTTTCCGCGTTCCCATTTAACATTGCCACGTCCACCGGGCAGGTGACCCAGCCGGTTTTTCCCAGGTAAGGCGCAAGGCTTACTGCCTGCCAGGTTCCGTTGACCCGCACCTTGAGCACCGCCTCTTCTGCATTCTTCCCCTTTGAGACCGCCTCTCCCGGCGCCGGAGCCTGTGTCACATGGGAGACGTTCCCTTCTTCGCCCATGTTCCCGCCGGGAACTTCTCCCGGCTCCCCGCCCGGCTCTTCACCGGCGTCGTCCGCCTCCAGCTTTTCTCCGACATGGAGCTGTATCCGCACTCTGGCATATGTATATTCGGAAAGTTCCCCCAGGTGCAGATTTCTCGCTCCATAGCTGCCCCTTCCGTCCGCCGTCTTCCCCAAAACCATGGAAGTGTCGTAATAGCAGGGAGCCGAGCCGGACAGAGAGGTCCAGCTTGTCCCGTCCTCCGACGCCTCCAGAATCATATTCCATTCGGAGCCGTCTTTCAGCGCCCAGTCGTCGTAGTAGTCGTTGACATTCTGAAAACTCCCTCCGCTCCGCACTCTGGTGGCAAAAACATCCACGCTGCCCTCGCTCATAGCCGTCCCGTTTTTCACGTTTCCGGAGAGAACAAACTGATTTTCTCCGTTCTCCCTCAATGCGGAAAGCGGAATCTCCACCGGTACCCAGGCGGTCCCGCCTGTGCCCGTCCGCACCGCCTCAAGATCCGTCCCGTACCAGGTTCCGTTGACCCGCACGGTAAGTTTCGTCCCGGCCCGGCCGATCCGGCCGGATGATCCGGCCACAGTCGGAGGCGTTGTCCTGTGAAGCGGAAGCTCCGGCCCCGCCGCGGGTGTTTCCAGGGCCGTGGACGGGCTTAAAAATTCTCCGAAACTTTCCTGACTATAATCCCCGGTTATCTCCGCACCTTTCCCCACAGAAATTTCCACGGCCACCCTGGCCGCCTGATAAGACTCCACTCCTCCAAGCTCCACATTTCTTCCGTAATTGTACCAGGCATCCTCCGGCGCAAAATATCCGACTGCACTGTGGAAATCCTCCTCACAGTCTTCCTCTACCGCCGGGATCCAGCGGCTTCCGTCGTAAAATTCCAGCCGCATATTGATCCGTCTGTCCTCATAGGGACGGAAACCGCCGTCGCAGTACCGGTCTCCGGTCACAAAGCTGTCTCCTCCCCCGCCCGCCGTAAAATACACGTCCAGACTGTGGCGCCCATGATCCGAACGGCTTGTCACATTGGAGGAAAGCTGCAGGTAATTGGTCTCATTCTGTCTAAGGCTCCTGATATCCACCGGCACATAAACCCATTTGGCCCCGTCTTTCCCGGCTGTTTCCGCCACGTTCAGGCCGTACCAGGCTCCATTGACCCGCACCCGGACAGCCGTTTCTCCGGAAACCTCACACTTGTCATGGCTGCATCCACAGTCCGCCCCGTCCAGACATCTTCCGCACTCCGGGCAAAGACTGCAGTGATGCAGATCCCTGCAGGTATTCCTGGGGCAGTCCGGTTCCAGGCAGGAATCCGGATGCTCCGGGCAGAAACCATGGACCGTCAGATCCGGCTGTCCCAGAAACGTCCCGAAAGCGTCTTCCTGATAGTCCGCAAGGCTCCCCGTCTCCCCTCCTACATGGAGCTGCAAGCCCACCCGCAGAGCCGTGATTCCCTCCAAACTTCCCAGAGTAATGTTCCGGCAGGCATTGTACCAGGTGGTATCGGATGCAAAATACCCCAGCACCGTCGTCATGTCTGTCCGGTATTCCGGTTTGGCCCGGTTCAGATCCGTCCATTCGTGGCCGTTCCAGCCCTCCAGCCTCACGTTGACATTCCGATCTCCGTAAGGATTCCAGCCACCGTCGCAGTACCGGTCTCCGGTCAGAAAGCTTTCCTGCCCGCCGGAGACAGCCGTCGCATAGAGATCCACGCCGGACACATCCATATTCCCCTGATTCTCCACGTTGCTGCTGACCGACACCTGGCAGACATTTCCCTCTCCCAGCCCGTCCAAAGCATCCATGGAAGCCGGTACATAGACCCAGCCTCCGTCGGTTCCCTTCGTCTCTCCCAGATACAAACCGTACCAGCGGCCGTTCACCCGGACCCGGACGGCCTCATTCCCTGTTCCGGCCTCCGCGGGAAGTCCGACAACCCCATTTCCCAATACCAGCTCCAAGACCAACAGCACCGCCAGACATGCAGCCGATAGTTTCTTTTTCATGCTTCCGCACCTCTTTCCCTTCCGTTTCACGACATCCTCCCCGCATCACGCTCCAGCCGTACCCGGAACGTGCCGATCCTCCTCGGCCCAAGCTTCAGAGGCACCGCCCGTCCCTCCGGACTGCAGAAGCCGATCCGCCGCTCCAAAAGATCCGTCTCTTCTGCTGTCTTCACCCTATGCCCGAAGATCAGCCGGCCCTCTGCTTCCCTGTCGGAACAGTTATAAAGCCTTAGGACCACCGTATCCTCTTCCAAATCCTCCGGCCGTTTCAGAATCGAAAAAGCCAGGTCTTTTCCCTCCAGCCGAACAAAGGAATCCGCCGCGGCAAGAGGCCGCTCTTTTTCTGTCATCACCGTATACTGGCGGATCCCGGCCTGCAGACAATCCCTGCAGCGGACGATCTGTCCTTCTGTCGTGCCCTTTGTGAGAGGAAGCAGCCGGTAGGTAAAGACAAGGGGACCGAGAAGCTGGCCGTCCATCTGCTCATAGTCGTCATGGCCCACAGTCTTTGCAAAACTCCGGTACAGCGTCACCGCCAAGGTTCCCCGCTCGTCATCCATGGCGTTTGCCTCATGGATTCCTCCCTTCGCCAGGAAAGCAAGGCCTCCCGTCTCATCCCGCTTAAACAGGATACCGTTACAGTTCCTATCCCCGTACTGAGGTTCCTTCCAGTGGGTCGTGGAGACATCCGCCCCCACCGGGCGTTCCACCGTCGCAAAAGCCTGTCCCGCCCGGTAAGTCCCCGTCCTCACATCCGTCGGCAGACAAAGCTGCAGCCGATGATCCATAACCCGGTTATCGATCCTCGTCTCTACCTCCAGATAATCGTTCAGGGCCCCCAGCCGGACGACGGTTGTTATCGTAACGTTCTCTGTCTGCCCGCTCCTCCAAAAGCCCCCGTTCTCCCGGACCATCCGCTCCGGAAGAACAAATTCCGTGGTGATCCGAAAGGCGGTCTCCGAAGGCCCGTCGTATAAAAGCTCCCTCCGGCAGGGCGCGCCGCTGTAGAAAATGCTGTCCGAGGAAGGCCGGATATGCATCCACCCGTCCCCGATGTCAGCTCCATCCCTATAGCTCAGCAGGCCGCTGTAGACCCTCCCAATTCGTTTGTCCGTGAGGGTCAGGGTCCCGTCCTCCTCTACTTTCAGACGGAGAAACGGATTTTCCGCGGTCAGCCGCCCGGTACACTGGCCCATAATATACCGAGACCGCAGAGGCGCCCCCGCCGGGACCACCAGAAGCTCCGTATAGCCCATGGGGGCAAGCCGGACAGAAAAACTGACCTGATAGCAGTCTCCTTTATAGAGTGTCGGCGACCGGACAAACCGTTCCCGGCGGATGCCGCTCAGGGTATAGGGCACCTCGTTCCCCTCCCGGTCATAGAGAAAAAAGGAATTCTTCTGTTCATACTCCCGCTCTCCCTCCGAGTAATGGGCCGGAAATGCTTCCGGAAAACAGAGTTCCGTTTGAATCGTCTCCCGTCTCTCATAAGGAAGCGGGTTAAAGATCCGCACCACCATCTGCTGCGGATCCTTTGCCTCCCCGAAGCAGGCCGCATCCTGCCGCAGACAGTCGTCCACCACCTCTTCACCAATCATCTCCGTCTGACGGAACCGGTAAAGCATGTCCCGGTGAACCTCCTCCACCGCACATCCGCAAATGGAATCGTGGGCATGATTACGCATAAGCTCCAGATAAGCCGCGTCCCGGAAACCTGGACGGACGGTCCTCCCCCGAACGGCATGAATCGCCGACAAAGGCTCCACCCATATTTCCCACAGGCACTGAACGCGGTCATTGGCTTCCTTGATGTCATAGCGGCTGGAGAGTATGTAGGTCAAAAGGATATTGGTGCCCGCATCCATGTGGGCCGTCTCCGCCAACTCCCCCATACGGACCGGAAGGCTCCCCCGCTCTTCCCAGAGCTCTTTTACCATATCGTCCAAAGTCCGAAACACCACCTCGCAGCCATAGTGCTCCGAAAGCCGTTTCGCCAGCCAGGGGGCCGCCTTCGTGATATGTTGATGATCCAGGGCGTCGTGGAGTACCAGATAAGGCATATTCAGATCAGCCGCTTCTCTGTCGATCTCCTTCACCGCCCGAAGGAACAGGGCTTCCAGATCCCGGTCCCATCCCTGGTTATAGGCCTCTGTCACAAAATGGTAAAATGCCCCGTAACCGAAATCCTCCGGCGTCCGATACGCAACACACTCGCTTCCGTCGGGAGAGACCCAGAGAAAATGAGGCGGACAGGCGTCCCGGTTTCCGCCTCGCTGCATGAGTGCCCCCCGGATACCAAACCCAGAAAGAATCTGGGGAAGCTGGGCGATATGTCCGAATACGTCGCAGACATATCCGTATTTCATGGCGTCCTCCGCCCCATATTCTTTTGCCTTCCTGTGCCCCAGAAGAAGGTTACGGATCAGGCTTTCTCCTGAGGGAAGAAACTCGTCCGGCATGGTGTACCAGGGCCCGACAGCGATCCGTCCCTCCCCGATCAGCCGCTTAACCCTCCCCTCCATCTCCGGCGAAATCTCCAGATAGTCGTCAAGCACCGCCGTCTGTCCGTCCAGCATATACATGGGAAACTCGTCCATCTCCTCCAACGTTTCCACCACCTCGTCCATCACGTCCATCAGCAGATAACGAAATCCCTGGAAGGTCTTGTACCATTCTCTGTCCCAATGGGTTCCGTTGATATAATAGATTTTTTTCAGCTCCATCTCCCTTTCCTTTCTTTCTGTATCCTTCCGGGGAGAAACCGGATCTGAACCGTCGTTCCCCCGCCGGGCGTTTCCTCAAAGGACATTCCGCAGTCCTTTCCAAAATACAGCTCCAGACGCCTGTACACATTCCGAAGTCCGAACCCGATCGGCGCCTCCCCTCCCTTCTCATCCTCCGCAATTTGCTTCTTTTTCTCCTCCGGCATTCCCTCTCCGTTGTCAGAGACCTTGAGGACAATGTATTCTCCCTCCCGCCCGGCGCAGATTCCCAGCCGGAACGCCGCAAGGCCGCCCTTCGGAAGTCCATGTTCAAAGGCGTTTTCCACCAACGGCTGCAAAATCATTCCCGGCATCTTAAAATCCAGCACACGTTCGTCCGTCTCCCACCGTACCTGGAGGGATGCGTCGGAATGGATCGCCATATACAGCCGGATATAAATGCAGACATGCTCCAGTTCCGTTCGAAGCGCAGACTCAATGCGCCCCCCGTTTAAAGAAAGACGATAAAATTTCGACAAATCCGTCAGCAGTCTGCTGGTCTCCATATTCCCCTGCTCAATGGCCCTCCAGTTCAAATGAGACAGGGTATTATACAGGAAATGTGGATTGATCTGCGCCTGCAGGGCTTTCATCTGTGCATCCCGCTTCACGATCTCGCCCCGGTAAAACAGCCAGAAAATCAGAGAGAGGAATGCCGCCGCAGGAAGCAGAATCAGAAATAGATTCCGGATCAGCGAAAGGGAAAGCGGGGAAAAAGGGACAGGATTTCCCTCCACCAGGAATCTCCAACCGTTTTCCGCCACCGTGCCCTCCGCACAGATCCGCCGTTCGGCTCCCGCTTCCCATCCTTTCTCATCTGAAATCTGTTGTTCTTCGTAGAGAAGCGTTCCCTCATCGTCCCACACCCGGAGCCTGCAGTCCATCCCCGTTTCCGGCAAAAGCCGTTTAAACAATTTTTCTCTGTTGACCAAGACGGTTACCGTACCCGATCGGTCCGGTTCCCACAGGTTCACCAAAATGCGGGAGACTCCCAGCTGCTCCCTCTCCTGCCTCCACACGGGAAATTCACTCTGTGTCAGCCAAGGACTGTCTGCCCATCCTTCCGCGTCCAGAAAGTATTCTCTGGTTCCCCGGATATCTCCGTAAGTAAAAAACAACACCTGGCCGATCAGCTCATTCTGCTCCGACACATTCACAAGAACCGTGTCCAGTAGGTTCTTCACATCATAGGCTTTCTGGTACTCGCTGATGTACCCGGTCCGATTCACCGTCTGAATCACATTGTTGTCCGTGGCCAAATATTCCAACGATGCCATAAGGCGCACGCACCTCTCCCGCAGGGAGGCCTCCGCCATCTGAGCCGCGCTGCGGATTACCTTCTCCGTGCCCACCGCAAGCTGCCGCTTTGCCGAAGCGTACAGAACGCCTCCGATCCCGGCCACCGCTGCGGCAACGATCAGGAAGCAGGGAAGCACCAGCTTCGCCGGCATTCTAATCTTCCGAAATTTTTGTCTGAATCCTCTCATTTCTGGCATTTCTCCCGCATCCTGTTTGGAGTCACTCCGTGATATTTCTTAAACTGCTGGCAAAAATAAGAAGTGCTGGGATAACCCACCTGCTGCCCGATCTCCGCAACCCTGAGATCCGTATGGCACACAAGCTCTTTCGCTTTCTCCATCCGGTAAGCAATCAGATACTGGGTCAATCCCTGCCCGTATTCCATCTTAAAAAGACTGCTCAAATAGCCGGAGGAAAGCTTCACCTGTGCGGCGATCCATTCCAGACCGATGTTCTCCCCGTAATGGTCCTCAATGACCTGGAGAACATCCCGGACAATCCTCCCCTCCCTGGCAAGCGACTCCGAAACAAGTTCTTCCCCTTTCCTCTGTTCCAGCTTCCGAAGTGCCTGGTCGATAACCTTGTCAAATTCCTCAATAGACACAGGCTTCAGCATATAATCGTCCACATGGACCTGAATGGCGGCCCGCATAAACTCAAAATCGTCATAGGCGCTCT
The DNA here is from genome assembly GCA_910587905.1 of uncultured Lachnospiraceae bacterium. Classification (GTDB taxonomy): domain Bacteria; phylum Bacillota; class Clostridia; order Lachnospirales; family Lachnospiraceae; genus Lientehia. Next base: position 6,887 of record CAJUOF010000189.1, on the reverse strand, counting down.
GCAAGATGATCACCAGGTCCGGATCCATCTCCCGGGCTTTCCGGCACAGCTCCAGCCCGTTGAGCCTGGGCATTTTGACATCGGAGATCAAAAGATCCATCTTCTCCCCGCAAAGGATCGAAAAGGCCTCTTCCCCGTCGGAAGCGTGATAGACCTCCACCGGAAGCCCCCTCCGGCAAAGAAGCGTCTCGATCCCTTTTCGTTCCAGCCATTCGTCATCAGCGATCAGAATCTTCCAAACCATACCAGCTTTCTTCAAGTCTCTCTCCTACATGAATCTGGATACATGCCCGTACTTCATCATAAGCGGCTGTCTCTTCAAGAACAAAGGCCCGCCTTACATGATACTGCTCCGGCTGCTCACTTCCGCCGAACTTTCCGATGACCATGTGCTCCTTGTCACTCCGGTAGCTCTCTTCCCCCGGAACCCGTTCCCACTCTCCCGTCTCCCGGTTGTGAAGCTCCAGACAGAGATTGGCGTACCGGTGATCCTCATATTTGATCCAGCTAAGGCGCCCGTCTGTGGAAAGTTCCGTGTCCTGGGTCCCTTTCCCCGGCGAAAAATAGATGTCCACGCTGGTATCACTGAAATTTTCCTGATTATCCACATTGGAGTCCAGCAGAATCCGGTTGGTTCCCTCCCGGAGCCTGGATACATCCAACGGCACCGTGACCCACACGGCATCCTCCCCCAAATATTCCCGAAGATCCACCCGCTCACAGGGACCGCCGTTTAGCTTTACTTTGAGAACCGGGGCCTCGGCATCCAGTTCACTCTCCCCATCCCCCTCGTCGATGGGTTCCGGCTCCGGCTCCTTTAAAAGATCCGTTCCCACATGGACCAGCGCCGAAAGCCTGGCCGACCGGTAAGCCGACAGGTCCTCCAGAAAAATGGTGCGGCAGGCGTTGTAAATCCCATTATTGTCCACAAAAATCCCCAGCACCGTATTGTCATCCAGCCGATAATCCGCCGTCTCCGGAAACTCCTTCCACTCCTTCCCGTCATAAAGCTCCAGGATGATATCCGCATATCGATCCGAGTAAAGTTCCCAGGTACTCATCATGTCCTGAGAAAAATAAGAATCTATTCCCGCATCCGTATAAGTAAAAAACAGATCCACGCTGTTTTCCGACAGGTTCCCGTAATTGTAGGCATTGCTGTGAAGGGCAAACTGATTATAGCCCTCGGTAAGCTCTGAGATCTCCACCGGAAAAGACACCCAGACATAGTCTTTCCCCAGATAAGGTGTCAGGTCAGCCGTCTTCCAGATCTCTTCGTTGATCCGAAGCTGCAGTACGGGAACCGTCGAAAAATCCGGATCCGTCTCTCCTCCCCCAAAGCCGGCCGTCTCTCCAAGCTCCGTCCCCTGCTCCGGTCCGCTTCCCGTTTCCTGTACCAGGCCGTCCGTCTCCGTTCTGATCTCCGGCCTGTCTTCCCCTCCACAGCCGCCGGATGCCAGACAGGCCGCCAAAAGCAGGAACATCCGCAACAATCTCTTTTTCTTCATAGTCCCCTCTTTTCTCCAATCCATACATCCCTATCGTTCCAGCTCATATCGAATCATCTGCTCCAGAAGATATGCACCCAGCACGTTTTCCCCTTTTACCGCCAGGGATTCATGGGTCAAAAGCCCTCCTCCGAGCAGCACCTCGGAATCATCCAGCCGGAGCGTCGTCTGCAAAAGGACGCCCTGCCCCACCTGATATTCGCTCAGGTAGGAACAAATGCTCCCGTCGGTGATCCCAAACCGCCCGATCAAAGGACGGCCGTTCTCCGCCCCTGCAAGATAAGACGCCGTTGCCAGATCTGCAAACTGCAGCCCGCCGTAACCGCCGCACTGCAATGAAGCGGTCAGCGGATGCTCCGGTTCCGGTAGGAAGGCAAAGGAAAACCTGTTATAGTCCCAGTTTTCCACCGTCTCCGTGATGTCTGTACCGCTTCCTGCGTAAATGACCGTTCCGCCCCCCGACAGATAGCCAAGCAGCGTCCCGTTTAATTCTGTGGCGACAACCAGATCCGCCCCCGTCCCCCCGAAAGCGCTCATCCAGGGATAACGGCTCCCAAGCTTCAGCCGGTTGGCCGGATCGTAGACCTGCACCTTTTTCTCTGCAAGATCCGTACCGCTTAACGTGTCCTCCGGATATCCCCACAGCTTCCACTCATTGACGGCAGCCGTCTCCCCCTGGTTAGTCAGCGTGAGACGCAGCACATACTGCACGGCCGCGTCCGTCCGGGGAAATTCCACTTCGATCCGGCCCGGCTCATAATAACTCCCGTTTTCCAAGGAAATTCCTTCAAGGTTTCCTTTCGAGACCACGCGCTCCCCGTCCAAAAGCTCAAACCGGAGGGATGCCTCCAAAAGGTCATATCCGCCGTAAAGAGAGATTCCGGGAGTAAAGGCGTGCACCTGCCCCGCCCGGTAATTGACCGTGTCTCTCGGAAGCAGAAGAGCCGTCTCCCCGGCCGCCATGGCTATAACCTCTTCCTCAAAGTGAGGCTCGTAGAGATCGTCAAACCAGCCGTCCGCCCAGCCGTTGGGACTTTCAAAAATATGGGTCAGAAAAAGCCCTGCCACTCCTTCACAGGATTTCGCAGCCTCCAGATAATATTTCCGAAGTTCCTGGGCATTTTCCACCGACGCCGCAATCACCTGGTCGATCTGCTCCTCCCCATACCCGGCTTCCCGCAGATACTCTGCCGAATCGATATCCCCGAAATACTCGTGGTACCAGGTATACTGCTCCGTAGACCGGCCATTTAACTCCTTGATGTCACGAAGCACAGAAATATCGGCATATTCCCCCAAAATCAGCGGCTTCCCGCCCCGCTCCGCAACCCATCCCTCCAGCATGTCCTCAAACACCGGAATCTGATAGTAAGGATGACAGGCGGCAAAATCTCCGTACCGGTGTTCCCCGTTGGAGCTGTTGTCTGTAAACAACCGATTGGGATCCGTCTCCTTCCCCATCTCCACGCACCAAGCCATAAGCCGGTCCATGGGCTCGCTGAACTCCAAATCCTCACACTGAAAATCCGTCATGACTACGCTGGGATGGATCCGGTCCTTCTCCACCAATTCCTGCATCTGCAGATATGCGTTTTCGAAAAAAACCTCCGTCTCATTGGGATTCCAAATGGGATATTCAATGTAGACATAGAGCCCCAGACGGTCGCACAGATCCAGCACATATTCCGGCGGCGAGACCAGACAATACTTCACTGCATTGAATCCGGCCGCTCGAAGGCTCAAAAGTTCCTTCTCCACTCGCTCCTCTTCCACCGCCGAAGTATAGTTTTCATAATAGCTCCCCCAGTGAAGCATTCCTGTCAGAAAAATAGGCTCCCCATTGTGAAGCAGCTGATTCCCCGAGACCTCCATGGCGCTCAGCCCCACGCTCCTCACGGCCACATCCGTCACACCCTCCGTCTCCACCTTCACCGTCAGCTCATAGAGATTGGGCTCCTTTGGACTCCAAAGTTCCGCCTTCCCCATAGCCAGCGGAATCTTAAGCCTAGTTCTGCCCCCCGGCAGAGCCGTCTCCGAAATCCCGGCCGCATCCTGCTCCATTCCCTCCGACGACACGGATATGGACACCTCATGGGCCGTTTCGTCCGGATTGTAAAGGGTCAGCCACAGCTCCGTCTCCTTCGTTTCATGATCCAATGTATATAGATAGATGTCGTCCGCCGACACGATCCCTCTCGGCTCCAGATAGACGCCCTGCCAGATTCCGCAGTAATTTAACCCTCTTGTGTCCTGTGCAAAGCCTGCCAGCGTCTCTTTGATATGAATGTCGTCTTCCGTAAGGCCGTTGTTCCAGTCCTGGTCTGCCACCCGGACCATAAGCGTATTCTCCCCCGCCAGAAGGGCCGAAAGCCCGTCCGTCACACAGAAGGAAAAATCCGTGTAACCGCCTTCATGGCCGCCTAGATACTGTCCGTTCAGCCAGACGTCCGCCTTGTAATCCACACCGTTAAAACAGAGCCACTGATGTATCCCTTCCGTACTGCCGTTAAAATCAAAGGTTTTCCGATACCAGACGACGCCGTTATAGGTTTCCGGATAAACCCGGTCCGCATAGCTCACCTCAAACTGCCCCTCGGCCGCCGCAGGCACCATGGCGGCGGTCCAGCCCTCCCCGTGGGAAACGCTCCGCAGCCGCAGGGAGTAGTCCAGTTCCCCCGGTGTCTCTCCGGCCTCCGACCTCTCATATCCGTGCTCCCCCGGATTTCCCAAAAGCCAGACTCCCTCCCGGCCGTTGGAGGTGATCTCTACCCGGTTTTCCCCGGCCAGAAGATCCTCCTTCCGAAGTCTCAAATTAACCCAGTGGGGCGTTCCGTTTCCGTAAGGTTCCACGTCCGTACCGATCCATTCCCCTCCGTTCAGCCGGACCTGCACCGAGATCCCGGCGCTTTCACCCGCCGGGACGGCCTCCGGAGAAAGCTCCAAAAAGGCCCTGGCCTTGACATAATCCGATTCCGCCAATTCCGGAACTACAAGCTTCATGCCATAGATTCTGCCGCCCAGGGGAACCCGCTCTGTCCCGGAACCGTCGTCCGCCTTGCAGACGGTCTCCTCTTCCTTCGCATCCGCCAAAATCCCCCACTCCCCGTTTAAGGACAGGGCCCCTTCCCTCATCCCTGCAGGCTGCTCCGTGTTAAAGGACATCGGAGCGTCTCCTCCTTCGCCTTCCCCGTTTCCTTCCGTTGTTTCCGTCTCCGCAGAACCACTCCCCGTTTCCCTCTCCTGCCCGCCCCGTCTGCCCCCGCATCCGGAAAGCAAGAGGGCCAAACAAAGAGCCGCTGCGATCATCCGTCTTTTCATCCTTATCCCCTTTCTGTTATTCTCCGTCCTTCCCGCCATATTCCGTCAGCCTTTGACCGAACCCATGACGATTCCCTTCACAAAGTGCTTCTGGGCAAAGGGATATACCACCAAGAGAGGCAGCATAGTCACAAACACCTTCGCCGCATTGAATGCCTTTCCAGAGACCTCCGCCAACTGCATCTGTTCCTCAAAGCTTAAAGATGAGGACACATTCATATCTACCACTAACTGCTGGATATAAGTCTGGAGAGGGATCTTGCTCTGATCGCCAATGTAAATTGCCGCGTCGAACCAGGCATTCCAGTGGGCCACGAAGGAAAACAGCGCCACCGTCGCAATGCAGGGCAGGGCCAGGGGCACGTAGATCTTCCACATGATGGCCATTGGGCCGGCCCCGTCGATTCTGGCAGCCTCCTCAAGCTCCTGGGGCAGCCCTTTAAAATAGTTCATCAGGAGGATCACATTGTATACCGGAACCGCCCCGGGCAGAATCAGGGCCCATATGGTATTCATCAGATTCAGTTTGCTGACCAGAAGATAGGAAGGAATCATTCCCCCGGAAAACAGCATGGTAAAGACAAGGAACCACATATATCGGTTTCGCTTCGGAAACTGCCTCGTGGTCTTTGAAAGGGGATAGGCCATGACAATGCAGAACAGAACATTGATCGGCACCCCGACAAGGACCCGGATCACCGAGTTTCGAAAAGCCGTTCCAAACTGGGCGTCATTCAAAATAGCCTTGTAGGAAGCCAGTGTAAAATTCACCGGCCAGAAAGAGACCTTCCCCGCCGTTGCCGAGGCCTTGTCGGAAAAAGACAGGGCCAGGGTGTGGATGATGGGCAGCAGACAGAGCACCGCCCCCAGAACCACGAATCCGTAGCAGACGGCCTTTAAGATCCGGTCGCCTTTATTTCTAGAATGTACCATACCCGTCCTCCCTCTAAAAAATCCGATAGCCGGTGAAACGCCTGGCCAGCCGATAGGACACCACGATCAGAACAAAACTCACCAGGGATTTTAACAGCCCCACCGCCGTGCTGAGACTGAAATTCAAATCCACCAGGCCGATCCGGTAAACAAAAGTGTCAATGATGTCCACCGACTGGTAAATAAGCTGATTGTACATGTTATAGATCTGGTCGAACCCGGCGTTTAACACATTTCCCAGATTTAAGGTGGACACAAGGATAATGGTCGGCGCTATCTGGGGCAGAGTCACATGGCGGATCTGCCGCAGCCTGTCCGCCCCGTCCAGGGCCGCCGCCTCGTAAAGATTTTCATCCACGCCGGAGAGGGCTGCCAGATAAATGATGGAGCCGTAGCCGAAATTTTTCCATACGTCCGTGACCACCATGATCACCGGAGCCCATTGATTGCTTGCCATGAACATAACCGGTTCTCCTCCGAAAAGCCGGATAAAATAATTCACCACTCCGTCCAGCTCCAGCATGGAAAGAAAGATGCTTCCCAAAAGAACCCAGGACAGAAAATAGGGCAGATATACGGACGTCTGGATCAGCTTTTTCATCCGCTTATGGGTCACTTCATTTAACATCAGCGCGAATAGCACCGGGACAATGGTGCCCAGGATCATTTTGGCAACGGCCAGCACCAGTGTATTTTTTAGTACCTCCATGCTGTCCGGCAGGAGAAACAACAGCCGGAAATTCCGAAGCCCCACCCAGGTGGAGCCTAAAATTCCCTTTGCCGGCACATAATCCTGAAAGGCAATGAGAACGCCGAACATGGGAATGATCGAAAACACGAACAGCATGAAAACTCCCGGGAGTAAAAGCGCATGGTACTGAACATTTTCCGAAAGGCCCTTTTTCCCTCCCGCCGTCCTCCGGAGATTTCTTTTCTCTTTTCCTGACATAACCGTTCTCCTTCGCTTATCTCCCGCCGATCTCCGCCTTCACCTCTTCTACGATCTGACTGCCGCCGGAGTCCTCCCACCGTTCCACGAAGGAGTCAAATCGATCCAATTCTTCCTCTCCCATGACGATTTTGAGCATCACCTCATTTTCCATCTTTTTCAGGGAAGACCAGAGAGTG
>CAJUOF010000188.1 GCA_910587905.1 uncultured Lachnospiraceae bacterium | reverse complement strand
TTTACCACAATCAGATCCATCTCCTGGCTCTCGTTCATCCCCATGAACGTCACACTCATTTTGACCGTAATTTTCTTTCTGGTCAGGCCATCCCCTGTCTCATAAGGTTCCTCCTCGGAAACCTTTTCAAATTTCAGTGCCTCAAGGACACCGGACATGTAGGAAATATCTCCCATGCTGTCCTCTGCCTCCTGGACAAACTCTTCTTTCGACATCCAACCGGAAGAGCTCTGATCTCCCCAGTAAATGCTGTCATAGACCTGATTCCAATCCCCGTCCTTTAAGCCGTCAAAAAAGCTGTCCACCGGCGCCATCGGATCGCTTGCCTTGATGTAGAGAAATGCACCTCCACCCAAAAGCGCCGCCAGAAGAACGACGATCACGGCAATGACAACACCCTTTTTCCCTTTCTTTTTCTGTTTCTTTTCGCCTGTCATTCCATAAGACGAATCGTAGCCATATGGATTCTGCGCGTATCCGGGCTGTCCGTAGGAGGGCGGAGTTCCATAGGACTGCGGGTTCCCATAGGTTCCATAAGACGGCGGATTCCCATAGGCTTGGCCTCCATAAGGTGATTCCGCAGTTCCATAAGGCGGCTGCCCTCCATAGGACGAATTGGAATTTCCATAGGAGGGCTGGTTCCCGTAAGCCCCATAAGAGGGCTGGTTCTCGTAGGGCGGCTGTCCTCCATACGGTGATTCCGCAGTTCCATAGGGCGGCTGCCCTCCATGCGATGGTTCCGCAGTTCCATAGGGCGTCCGCCCCCCATAAGGTGGTTCCGCAGTTCCATAGGGCGGCTGCCCCCCATACGATGGTTCCGCAGTTCCATAGGACGGCTGCTCTTCCTCCTGGAGTACATCCCCCAGGGGCACCGTCTCCTCATTCTCTTCCACCGCCGATACCACCGGTTCTTCCAAAGGCTTCCCACAGCTTCTGCAAAATTTCGCCGAATCGCTGTTTGGCGTCCCACAATGCATACAATACATACTCATTTTCCCCTTCCTGTTATTCTTTACCGTATCATAAACTGGAACGGTTCATCCGCCAGAACGAAGCCATCCCCATGGCAAAGCCGATATTCCTCCCCCGGATCCAACCGCATTCCATTCAGATAAGTGGAATTGGTTGACTCGTGATCCACCAGGTAATACTCTCTATTTTCCATAATAATACTGGCGTGGTGACGGCTGACCGCCCGGTTATCCGTGACACGAAAATCTGCATCCCTGCTCTTTCCAATCAAGGTCTCATCCAAGACAATCGCCATCTCATCCCCTGTGCGGATCCGGATGATGTAAGCAACCTCCCTGGCCTTCGTGAATGCATCCGGAATCATAATGTTTAATCCGTCGCCACTCTCTTTCCAGGAAGCCTCATAGTCCAGCTTCCCCTCGCCATCCTCCGCAGGAACTTCTTCCTCGCAGGCCCCATCCGGCTGATATCCGTAACCCTCCGCTTCCTCGGAGGCAGCCGCCTCCACCGAAGCCGCCGCAATATCCTGCAAAAGAAGGGTGTCTGCCATGGTTTTACACTGATTTAGATTCTCCCTGTTAACGTTTTTTACATAATTGAGCAGTGTGTGCATGTTTTCCTGATTCTGCTCCGGATTCCCCTCCATGATGGTCACCAGCTCTGCCATCAGAAGGCGCAGCTTCTCGATGGGACTTCTGGGATCCTTCTGCAAGCCACAAATCCACCGAATCTCCCCTGTCTCATCCTGAACGTAGACATCGGAAAGGCTCATAAGGAGCTCGCTTCTCGGAATCATATATTCATCCAGGTTTACCCACACATTCAGCAGGCTCTTTAATACCTGTACTGCAGTTTTTTTTGACATTCCGGCCGAAAAGATCCGGCTCAAAGGGGTAAAGCCCGCCGTGTTATAATTGGCGGCCCCGGCTTCCCCTCCCATGAGCTCCAGCCGGAATACCCCGTCAATCTCATTGCAGAAAAGCATATTGTAAGTGACATGGTCAAAGGCGCTCTCCATGGACGCCTGCCGTTCAATCCTGTCCATCTCGCATCCTCTCCTTTTCCCTCACCGCAGGACTTCCCGAAGTGCCTCGTGTCCAAGCATCTGTTCCACCATCTGAGACGGCCCGGCAGGAGAAAGCACCTCAATGGTTCCTGCCACCGGAAGCTCCGGATTTTCATACAGTCTTCCATATTTTTCGTGGAACTTGTTGTACAAGAGCACCGACTTTTGACAGAGACCGTTCCCCAACATTTTAAAGAGGCTCCAGATCTTATGCAGTCTCTGGTTGGAGGTATAAACTCCGTCATCCACAAAAATCACCCGATCTGCCATACGGCAGGCTGTGAGCAGCCCGTAGTTCACGGAGAAGCTGCTGTCAATGACGATGTAGCGAAATTCTCCTGAATCGATCAGTCTCCGCAAGAGGATCTCCATGCGGGATTTCGTAAGATTCATCAGAGAAAGGGGGGCAGAGAGATTATCGTAGTAATAAACGCCCCCGCTGTCCCGGTTTAAAACTGCAGCCATGGCGGCGTCCAGATCTCCTCCCGTCTCAAGCTCCTTCAAAAGGTACTGGAAATCTCTGGGATTCCCGCCCTGAAAGATCGTGCCCGTATCCCCAAGGCAGCTCATATTGAAATAGAGCACCCGTTTTTCCTCCTGGGAGAGCTCTTGCGCACAGGCGGCCGCCACGGTAGAGCAGCCACAGCCCGCACTCGCCCCCGCAAATACGAATAGCTTTACGGATGTATCCTCATTCTCCAGAAGCTTACCTAAAACTTCCAAAATCTCCCTGCGGCTCTGATACCGGAAGATCTCTCCCACTTCCTCCATGGGTTCTCCGGTCAAATATCCCACATGGATATCACCGATAAACAAAGGATATTCTTCTCTGAGGCTCTCAGAAACCAGAACTCCCTCCACCTCTCTGGCAGAAATCAGGTGATCCAACTGCTCCTGACCGTGCATCGGACGAAACACATAGTCATGTCCGGCCGCCTCATTCATATACTGACAAAACCGCTCTGTGTACGCAACATCCGGATCGTACACTGCAATCGCTATCTGTCCCATAAATTATGTAATCATTCCCTCCCAAAAATCACAGAATCAATATCCCATCTTCTTCTCATAATCCGCAATCAGCTTCCGATTGGCCGTCTCATAATCGTTGAATACATTCTCGTTAAACCGGTCCGGCTCAATGGTCGGTACATACCAGGACTTGCTCAAAAAATAATCATTGAGCGAGGCATCTTTAAACTTCCTGCCATGGCGTGCATAAATCTCATTTCGTGCCAGCCTAAGCTGCTCTTTGGTCAAAGGAGCCAAATCCGCCTCCGTCAAGTATGCCGAATTACTGGTGGGAAGAATATATTCCGACACGGCCTCCGTGGAAGCAGGCATCGTCGTCTCCGGCACCGTGGGAGCCGTGGCGGTCGCCTCCGTCTCCACCGGCTTCGTCTCCGGTATCGTTGTCTCCGGCGTTGCCTGTGTCGCCTCATCCTCTTTTACAAATAGATTCTCCCCTGTCTCTTCACTCTCGTTGACTGCCGCCGGGCTTTCACCGCCTCCGTCCTTCTTTCCTCCGAAAGTGCGGATCCCCAAAACGACCAGCACGGCAATCAGGGCAACCGCAACAACACTGAGAATCACAATAAGCGCAGTCTGGGCACCACCTTTTTTCTTCTCCCGCTCTCTTTCCATCCCTCTCTCATAAGGATCGCGAGGAACATATCCCTGATCTTTCTGAGGCTGCCCATAGCCAGGATTCCTGTAGGGCTCATGAGCCGGTCTCGTCTGATCTATGTATCCTCCAAAAGCCTGTGGTTTTTCATAGGAGGGGCCTGCCTGGCGGGACGGCTGCTCATAGGGCGCTGCCGTACTCTCGATCTGTTTCACCGGTGCTCCACAGCCGTCGCAAAATTTAGAATTGTCTGGAATTTGTTTCCCGCACTCTTCACAAAACATGGTTTTCCTCCTATTTTCCCCCTCAATTTTAAAAGCTATTGCTATTTTAACACATCTTTCCGATTACTGCACTAAATTTCTTTCCCAAATTTTATATATCGGAGTTTTTCTGTCCTTTTTCTTCAACCGCTTCTCTTGCATTGTCTGTCCATTTTCCCGTCCCGTTTCCCTCCTCGGCGAGCCGGATCAAGCCCTTTTTCCGAAGCTGATAATCTACGATTCTGCTGATAATCCGATAGATTACAGCAAAAAGCGGGACTCCGACAAGCATCCCCACGATGCCGAAAAGACCGCCGAAAAACAGGATGGAGAATACCACCCAGAAAGCGGAAAGCCCTGTGGACTCCCCAAGAATTTTGGGACCGATGATATTTCCGTCCACCTGCTGTAAGATCAGGATAAACAGGATAAAGATCAGGCCCTTGGCCGGATTCAGATCGGAAGAGCGTCGT